>PHBS01000213.1 GCA_002841995.1 Chloroflexi bacterium HGW-Chloroflexi-8 | reverse complement strand
AATCCCCTTTGCACCATATTCACGAGCACGGCGTGCGTCTTTGGGATAGTCTGCATTTGCCCAGACTTGTAAACCTACTGTCGGATAACCATCAGCTTCTGCTTTTCGAATTCCTGGAGTTGCACAGATCTCATCAGCCCATGTAAGCAGCTTGAGAAGGTCTGTTTGTTCATCAAGAGAAGGAGCAGTCATGTCAACTTTGCCAATGAAAACTTCACCGGTTGTTCCATCAACAGAAATCCATTCACCTTCGCGGACAACAATTTCTCCGACTGTCATTAAACGACGATCAAGGTCGATTTTAACGGCTGATGCACCAACGACACATGGAACACCAAACTGACGTGCTACAACAGCTGCATGACTTGTAGCTCCACCTTCCGATGTCAAAATACCTTTTGCAGAAAGCATTCCATGAACATCATCTGGCTTTGTAAACGGACGCACCATAATGACATCCTGATGCTCTTCTTTATGCATTTTTTCTGTCGTATTTGCATCAAAATACACTTGACCAACCGCTGCACCAGGTGAAGCATTGACTCCACTGCAGAAGAAACGCCCTTCATCACCTGCTTTTTTCTTTGTTTTTGCATCAAACTGAGGATGTAATAATGTATCTACTTGATCTGGTGTTACACGTAGCACGGCAGTGTTTTTATCGATAAGTCCTTCGTTAACCATTTCCACTGCTACTCTTACTGCCGCACTGGCTGTCCGTTTTCCATTGCGGGTCTGTAACATCCACAATTTTCCACGTTCAATCGTGAATTCAACATCCTGCATATCTTTATAATGTTTTTCAAGTTTGGCAACAATATCAAGAAACTGTCGATATGCTTCTGGCATCGTTTCAGACATCTTCTGTACAGGATCGGTATTTCTAATTCCTGCAACCACATCTTCACCCTGAGCATTGAGTAAGTAATCCCCATATAACTTACTCTCACCATTTGCAGGATTACGAGTGAAGGCAACGCCTGTACCAGAATCCCAGCCCATATTTCCGAACACCATTGTAACGATATTTACTGCGGTGCCTAGATCATCTGAGATATCAGTCGCTCTGCGATAATCTACAGCTCGTTTTCCCATCCAGGAACGAAATACAGCTTCTGTAGCAAATCTTAATTGGGTGTATGGGTCTTGAGGAAATTCAAAGCCTTTTTCTTTCAAAACAACTCTCTTAAATTGTTCTGTCAAGTATTTTAAGTCTTCTGTAGTTAAATCGGTGTCTGCGATGATGTTTTTGCGTGTTTTATAACCGTCAAAAACTTCTTCAAATGCTTCATCAGTGATATCCAATACGACAGAACCAAACATTTGAATGAGTCTACGATAGGAATCGTAAACAAATCTTTCATTTCCGGTCAGATTAATCATCGCCTGGGCGGTTGCATCATTTAAGCCGATATTTAATACAGTATCCATCATTCCTGGCATAGAGAATTTTGCTCCAGATCGGCAAGAAACCAACAAAGGATTCTCTTCACCACCGAACTTTTTGCCTGTTTCATTTTCTACATCCTTCAATGCTACTAACATTTGATCCCAAAGACCTGTGGGAAATTCTTTGTTTGGTTGATATGCATTGCAAGCTTCTGTGGTAACAGTAAATCCTGGGGGGACTGGAACCCCAATTCGGACCATATCAGCTAAATTTGCACCTTTTCCACCTAGCAGACCACGGACAGCTTCCCAGTCGCCATTGGAATCAGCGACAGCTTGATTAATTTCGTGGAATAAATATACCCATTTCTTTTCAGACATTTTTGCCTCCATAAAATATTTAATAATTACTTAATAAACATTCTTTTCAAGAATATGAAATTTACAAAAATACACCAAGTAAAGATTTTACCATAAAGGTGAAATTAATAAGCCCGTGATCTCATTTTTCAATATTAACATCAGGTTAAGAATTTTATTTCAGGTTTTTACTTAAGGTCTTCTTGCAATTACTTTACAAAAATGCCAAGAAATTATTGATGTTATTTAATGTCCTGTAAATCATTTGCAAAGTGAATATAGCAATTATTAGATGATAATGAATGAAGCAACCCGCGTGGAGGAATGATGAAAAAAATATTGGTCATTGATGATGATCTTGCGATGACGGACTTACTAAAATTACTTTTACGGCCTACTGGATCTGAAGTCCGGGTAGCAAATGACGGTAGAACTGGTATCGATCTGGTTAAAAAATATTCTCCACAAATTATTATTCTGGATTTAATGATGCCAGAAATGGATGGCTGGCAGATTTGTAAGGAAATCCGAACTTTCAGCAATATACCTATCTTAATTCTATCTGCCTTGGATAATCCTGGTTTAGTCGCAGCTGCTTTAGATGCCGGAGCTGATGACTACCTGATTAAACCTGTGACGAGTAGTGCTTTAATTGCTCACATGAACAATTTATTGCGAAGAGCAAATCTCGAAAAACAACATATGGTATAAAAAAATTTTCTGAAAGAATTCCCAAGGTTCCTCGAAAAAAAGGAACCTTTTTTTATTTTTTTATCAATACGAATTTGATGATAACATCGTCATAATCCATAGTAAAATTAAAAAAAATTATTTTTGCGAGGTTCAAGTGCAAATCTGTAACAAGTGCAACCAAATTTCTCCAGATAGTGAACCTAATTGTATAAGCTGTGGAGCAAATTTATCCGAATATTCTGAATTTGCAATTTCACGGAAAAAATTAATAGAAAATTCTAGAGTCACTGCAATTCGTATTAGCGTAAGTAAAAGTGCATGCCCGACTTGCAGACAAATAGAAGGCGTTTACACGAAACAAAACTTGCCAACATTACCAGTTGAAGGATGCTCTAACCCAAATGGGTGTAAATGTCATTATGCACCAATATTGGATGAAATTTTTCCATAAATGTTGATGGCGACCTTCAAATCGCCTTTTTTCTAATCATTCGGTGAGGGTGAATAATTTTCTACCACAAACCGGATTGCGTCAATTTTGTTTTTCAAAAGACCATTTGCCGAAGCAATCCGAACTCTCTCAATCCAATCACCTATTAAAACCTTGTCCTTTGGGATAAATATTTTCGTTAAGTCATGTCCATCGACCCACTGTGGTGGATTGATCCAGACATCTTCCTTTTGAAAATACCCAGTTAATAAGGTTCGGGAAATTTGTAGTTCGCGTAGATACTGTTTTTCCGGAAAAATTTCCTCGGTACTGGCAAGTGTTTCGGCTAGAGTTAAAATACATAATAATATTCCTGCAGAGCCTAATGAACGAAAATATTGATATACATCCCCGCCTGTTAGGTCTTCTTTCTCATAAGCCAATTTATGAAGTTGGTCATGATTTTCAACAATTTTTAGTGCAAAATTTCTTTCCTTATTAGATAAAACCAACTTTCTTGCATAATTATCGAAACTTTGTGAATTACTTAATTTTGGTGGATGTATATCCATTAAATTTCCGGATGAATAATTGTGCTCACATAATAATAAGGTAAGATAAAACAAAGAAAGTAAACTGCGATCCGGATGCAAATGGACGTCAATGAACTTCTTTAAATCGCTTCGGAATCGCCCCAAATACACTAATACTTGACTACTACGAAGATTTTCCGACCCCTTGTTAAGTAAATCGCCAGTAAGTAATTTCTCAAGCATCACTGCTTTATTAATAACGGATACCTTTTGATCCCATTTTGTGGTAGTTTTTTCAGAACTTTCTAAATTGATATATTTTTGTTCGATTATCTCCGGGAATAGCAAATCTAAAATCCCAAAATAATCCAACAATTTTATTGAAATAGATGGATTACTGATATCGAGATTCCTAAAAAGCTCATCCCTTATTCTTTCGGGGGATGCATCCTTTAAAAATGGAACAGCTTGTTTAATATATTTAATTGACTTAGGTTCAATTCTCAGCCCAAATGAAATTGATTGACGTAAAGCTCTCAAAATACGAATTGGATCATCTGTGAAAGAATTTGGCAAACAGGAAACTAACATTTTTTGTCTTAAATGCAATGCACCTGAAAGAGGATCAATTAATTTTGAAAAGTCTTCGATATCGATTCCCATTGCATTGATCGTAATATCTCGCAAAATAAGGTCTTCATCGATTGAATTTCCACGCATTTGAATGATATCGATATTCTTCCAATAGTCGTTTGTATTCCGATTAATAATTCTAGCCGTTTGGTATTTATCATTTAACATAAAAAAAGCTGCGCCTAATGAATTAGCAACTTTTATCGCATAATTCCTAACATCTCCGGAATAAACCAAATCAAAATCATGAATCGGTTGAGACAAAAGCATATCTCGAACCATTCCCCCCACTAAAAACAATTTATCGCTCTCACCCAAATTTAATAATAAGACATCAAAAATTTCCTGTAGATTTTGGTTAACTGGATAATCCATCAAATATTCTTGCCTGCTCTGTATTTTTCTTC
>PHBS01000027.1 GCA_002841995.1 Chloroflexi bacterium HGW-Chloroflexi-8 | reverse complement strand
TAGCGGCTTTCCGTTAACTTGGGTGGAAGCAGGATCGATATAAACGTCAATATCATCAAAATCACACATTAAGAATAGAGGAGCCATGTTTTTTGTTATGTATTTCAATCCACTGAGACCTGATCTTACCCTTACATTCATTTCAATCCTGATATGGCATTTGGGACAAAGAGTAATAAGATTGCTGTATCTATTTGCTTCTTCAGCCCTTTCAAACAAACGAAATGGTTTCAAGTGATGGACATGATGGTTTTTTTTATCTTCAATGACTCCACACGCCTGACATTGAAAATTATCGCGTTTCCTAATATCTACTTTTATTTCATTCCAATTTTCACCATAATTATTTTGGTCATTTAGCCATAGATTTTGATCTCGTAATTTTTCAATCATTTTTTCTGAAAGAGAAAACCAAACAGCCTGTGTAAATAAATTTATCGGCGGTAAATCTAATTCTTTTGTAGAAATTTTTTCATTTGTATCCCATAATAATTCATCATAAGCAATAATTTTGTTATTTACCTCAATTTTTCCGAATGTAATTTCAAGCTGTTTAAAATTCGAGACTTCTATAATTTCACGAAATTCGATTTTCGTTTCTCTTTTCGCATTTGTATAGTAATTCAAAGCTCTTTTTTCCAATATCGCTTTGTTATTCACCAAATCAAGTTCTTTTACCAGATAATCATCACCTTGCTGCATATAAACTGCACCTTCATGTACCATCCATAAGCTACTACTATAGTCTACCTGCCCAATTATTTTATTTGAATCCTGGTCAACCAGCTTTATTACATTACCGCCCATATTGCGTAAGCTTATATCTAAAACTGGTTGTTGGCTTGAAATCCAATAATATCGGTTATCTGAAAACAATAATTCGCCATTCTTCCTGATTTCTTCCAGGTATGGACTGATAGTTTGCCAATCCAGAAAACCAAATTTATCGCCCGTTTCAAACATTAACTCACTTGCAGAACATCGCAAATGATTGTACAAAATCAAAGGATTATTTGGATCAATTAAGGCCGATTCTGGTGATTTCAGTAAAATATATTCAGGATGTTTTATCAGGAACTGATCTATCGGTGACGAGTTGGCGATAAATATTGCCGATGACCGGTTCGTTTTCCTTCCGGCTCGACCAATTTGCTGTAAAGTTGAGGTAATTGATCCCGGGTACCCACACAAAATGACGTTAGATATACCACCGATATCCATACCTAATTCAAGTGCATTTGTTGAAAAAAGTAGTTTAATTTCACCGGATCTAAGGTGTGATTCAATGTCACGGCGATCTTTTGCCAGGTATCCGCTGCGATAGGCCTGGGGATTTATTTTTTTGTCCCGAAATGTTTCATTAAATATTTTTAGGGATTTTTCTACACTTTTTCTTGATATCTCAAATACCAGAGTCTGAATATTCTTTTCAGTAAAATCATGTGAAACTTTAATTGTCTCATGAAAAGCACTTTTTCTTATTCCAAGTTTAATATTTTCGATCGGGGGGTTGTAGAAAATAATTGATTTTTCACCAGTTGGGGAAGAATTCTCGCTTACTACACTAATATTTTCTTCTAACAAACTTTTTACAAATTCACTTGGATTTCCAATTGTCGCCGAAGTCGCAATGAATTGCAATTTTCTGCCATAAAATTGGGAGATTCTTTTTAATCTCCGAATAATATTTGCAACATGCGATCCAAAAACACCCCGATAAGTATGAACTTCATCAATAACCACATATTTCAAATTAATAAAATAATGTTCCCATAATGTATGGTAAGGGAGGATTGCAAAATGAAGCATGTCAGGGTTAGTTAAAAGAAAATTAACGTATTTTCTTATTTCGATACGCTTTCCTTTTGGAGTATCACCATCATACGCTGAAATAATTGGCAATGAATTGGTTTTTAAAGTGGAACCTTCAATATTTGACGTGATCAATTTGTATTGCTGCAATTGATCATTGCTCAAAGCTTTTGTTGGGAATAAGAACAGTGCATTTCCTATTCCGTCAAAATTTATAAAATCATTCAGAATTGGTAAAAAAAATGCTAAAGTCTTCCCACTAGCAGTTCCTGTATTGATTAAAACATTATTTTTGGATTGGATGAGCCGAAAACAAACTTCTTGATGCTTGTAAAAATCGTTTAAACCTATTCTTACAAGGGCTTTCTTAATGAATGGATGAAGGTCGTCTGGAAATTCTACGAAACTTCCTGTGGATTGCTGGATTGTGTGTATATGGGTAATATTTTCAAGAATTGGAATACTTTTGATCCAATTATCCAAAAATATATTTGTAGTTATTTCAGAGTTCGTCATAATTTAATTGAATTATATAATTGGAAAATAGCATTGATTTAAGGGATGAGAGTATGAGATTCATAAATTTGCTTTGGTTAGTACCATTTGGTTTTGTTATTGGAAGCATACTTAATCATTTGGCAGATACTTTACCCAGGATCCGAAGGATTCCTTTAAATCCTCAGTGCATTAAATGTGGACAAACGTTCGATATTTATAATTATATTATACTATCCAGGTGTCATCATTGCTCTGTTCTGCCAAGTAATCGACGTTATATTGTTCTACTTATTTCGGTAATATGTTTTCCGATCATTTATTTTTTTCCACCCGACTTAACTGGATGGATAATTGCATTTATCGTTTTTTCTTACTTGGGATTGGTATTTATCATTGATTTCGAACATCGACTAATATTGCATCCAGTTAGTTTGATCGGTGCAGTACTTTTTTTGACTATTGGTATTTTTTTGAATGGTTGGAAAGTTACTTTATTGGGAGCTCTTTCCGGTTTTGGATTGATGTATATCTTATACCTTTTTGGTATTCTTTTTGGAAAGGTCATGGCAAAAAGGCGAGGGCAAGAAATTGAGGAGATTGCCTTAGGATTTGGCGATGTTACACTCAGCACGATCTTAGGATTACTTCTCGGATGGCCGCGAATCGGCGTGGTTTTATTTTTTGCGATTATTTTCGGTGGGGTTTTTAGCGGGTTATTTTTATTAATCTCAGTCTTAGCAAAAAAATATCGAGCTTTTACCGCAATTCCATATGCACCTTTTATAATCATTAGTTCGATTATCTTGATATACTTTTCTACTGGAAAATGAGAATTTCTTTACTGAAAAGTCAGCTATTTCTGATTTCCCATAAACGATGCGAACCAATACCAAAGCAAATCACCTGCTGGTTTTCCGCGTACAGAGCTGCTTGAATCTTGGGAGCCAACCTGAGTGTTATACCCTTTTGAAATAATTCCACTTATCCAATCATTTTCATTTATTGCTGAAAGCGCAGCCATATATATATCTTTTTGAATCTGCAGATCGATTTCACCATTTGTCATCTGTTTACCCAACAACTGATTCACAAAATTAAAACTTAAGCACTCATCTTCAATTACTACACAACCAATCTCTGCACCTTTAGCGGATGGATAATCCATTAATAAAGATATAGGCAGATTTGTCGAACTGTGGATCTCTTGAAGTTGGCCGCCAATTCTATTCTGAAATTCGTTTGTATAGGATACTAAATCATTTCCGTTCTGGGTAAGATCCCAATCTGCAACAATTAAAATATGATCGAAGAGTTTGTATGTTTCAGCATCGAGATTTGTTTCATCAGGATTTTCTTCTAAAAACAGATCACCAGAAAAATGATTATTAATTGCTGGAATTAGTAGAGAAAGGTTACTAACAACCAAATTATTTATCAACTCTAAATCATCATAATTATGTCCAAACATTGGACGCGTCGAAATAACTAAACCTCGGATTTCAGTAAATTGAGCAAGATCTGAGGCAAATATCATAAATTTGGTATATTCTTGTAGGAATTTATTTTCCCATTCGTTTTGAAAAGAATTTTCATGTAGTTGATCTACCACTAATGTTGAAATATTTAACTTAGGAGAGAGAACTACCTGTAATCCGACCATTTTAGCTTTTAATACTTCAGATATGATATCTTTCCATAACGGATTTTCGCCGGCAAGAGGCGCAATAATAACTGGATTTATAGATTGTAATGTCCATTGCAACGGGATTATTACGACATTGGCATTCAATTCCTTCATACTCTGATATCCGGTTTCACTATAGACCGGAACAAAGACATCATAATCGGTTGCTTGTTCGAATCCAAGTAAGAAATTCTTATCACGTTGTTTTATATTTGGAACAACTATTTCAGATTGTAAATTTTCGCTCGGCCAGTTAATCCAGCCTGAAATTTCATCTTTGAACACTTGTTCAACACTGGATACAGAAAATTTGTACCCTGTTGTGCCTGTGGGGGATTTTGACAAATTAATAGAATTGCCACATGAATCGTTCCGACAATACTGATACTTTACATCATTCACCATATTGAAAGGTCCATATAAAGTAAATAAATAATTTCCGTTATCTAATTTTGTCATCGGAATGGGAGAAGACCATCCAAAAGGCGAAAATTGAATTGAAATTTTATCGGAATCAGGTGTATTTTTTGGAACTGACACATTAAACTCAATTTTAGAAGTTTCTGGTGCTTGAAATGTAGTGACAAAATCATTCACCAATAAATCCTGATCAGGAATAATGATTTCACGAACATTAAATTTTCCATCCGAGGTTAATTCAGAATTCCAAAAGCCATTACCTAAAGTATATTTATAGACCAGATTAAATCCTATCGGTAAACTTAAGGAAATAGTGTACGTACCGTCAGGAAGTTGACTTAAAACAGGAGCTCTACTTGCTACAACACTCTCCCCATTAAAAATATTTCCAAACACATTCCCCAATTGATAAATATTTCCAACCATTCTCATAGAAGGGTGATTCACTATAGGAGATTGAACAATAAATGTTACATTGACGAATTTGGATGGAGAAATGGCAATGTTAGCCATTGTGGTCATACTTTTTTCAATAATTGCTTCTTGTTGGAATATTTGAAATTCGCCGTCAGTGCTTAAGACGACAATTGTGTGTTTACCTTGTGGTAATTGTTCAATCGAAAAATTACCTAGTGAGTTTGTGAAAGTTTGAACTCCACCGGCAATTACCAATAAATTTGGTAAAGGAGAATTAGTTTCTGAATTTAATATCTGACCTTCAATTCTTCCAAACTCATAGCTAAATTGTTTGTCAATCCAATTCGTAATCAAATCGTTAAATTCACCGGCCGTATTAATAAATACTGCTCGATAGTCAATGATCTGATTTCTCGAATCAGTTTCATAAATTGGTAAATTTCCATTTCGAAAATATCGATATTTAACTACAGATCCAATTTTCAAAGGAATACTTACTTTATAAGTCAAATCCCCGGTTTTTTGCATAGCATATCGGGTTGGATTCAATTCGATTCCAGTGACATCATCAATCAATTCAATGACCAAATCCTCAGAAACTGGTTCTGGTACCTGGAGATAAAAGTCGGTTTCAGCATAAGTCAGATCCTGCTCATATTGAACGATGGGAGTCTCTGAACTGTCGCTTTCTGGTGTAGTTAAAATTGGAATGCAACTAGAGTTGAAAAGAAAAATGATAACAAAAATGCACCGAAAAAATAGATTTCTTTTTTCTCTGTTTAGCATATTTATTCCTCGCAACAAATTTATAGATTTTGATTTTTTAGTTTTTGAAAAATCTCATTTTGTCGATTTGCAAGACTACCTAATACACCATTTACGAACCTAGGTGTGGCATCGGACCCGAACATCTTCGCTAATTCAATCGCTTCATTAATCGCAACTTTGATAGGAGTGCATTTTTCTACAGCAAATTCCCATAATGCTATCCTAAGAATATTGCGATCAACGACTGCCAATTGATCCATTGGCCATTCTGGTGCATGTTCCGCAATCAATAAATCTAACGTTGGTATTAAGGGTAAGATGTTTGTAACGATCTTTGTTGTAAATTCGACAAGTTTTTCATCAAGTGGTTCTTCTTCCAGCCGAAAATTGAGTGATAGTAATGGAGGATGCCCAGTCATGTCAAATTCATAAAGGACTTGTAACGCAATTCCTCTCGCTTTTGTTCGAGCTTTCATTTGATTATTTAATCCCCGGCAGTCGTTAGGTCAATATCCTCGACATGGATGTTTATTTTTCCTACTTCCATTCCTACCATTTCTGAAATTGCTCGCGAAACTTTGTGTTGAATATTGTGACAAACCTCTCGCACATTCATATCAGATTTTAGGACCACAAAAATATCAGCATAAACTGTACCTTCGTCAACGTTTATTTTTATACCCTCACTGACATTACGATTAAAAAACCGATTAACATCTGATGGGATCGAAGCAAGCTTGCTTACTCCTTCAACTGATAAAGCAGTCAGTTTTGCAATAGAAGTTAAAACTTCTGGAGCAATTGTAGTTTTTCCGGGTGTTGAAGATGAAGTTGTCATAAGATCTCCAAATAATAGTTCAATTTTTAATGTTTTTATTATAACTCAAAGATTATTCCCGATAACTAAAGTCATTCGATAATACTTGTTTGATAAAAATATCTGTTTCGGCAAACACTCCGAAATACTCTTGATCCAATAAAACGCAATGACCAGATTTCTCTAGCCATATCAATTTTTTTACACTTGAATTAATCTTGCCTATTAAATATTCCGCTCCATTAGGATCAATCGTTCGATCCAAATTGCCTTGAAAAATAATGGTTGGTTGCCTGATTAAATGTAAACGTAACTTTGTAATTTCCTGCAATCTTAATAGCTGAACTGCTGCACTTGTGGGATTGACTTTATACCCTTTCCAAGGAAGTACATCGTCAGTGTCCTCATCATTTAATTTTAAGCTAGGCTTTGAAATATATTTTGTGAAAAGCTTCATAATCCGCATAAATCCCAATTTTTTCACTTGTATTGCTGGAGAATATAGTAATAATCCAGATATTTCTGGATGAAAACTGGCAACATAACATGAAATAATTCCACCCATGGATTCACCACCAAGAAATACATTTTTGTAATTTCTTAATGCATCAATAGTGAGCTCCTCCACTTTGTTTGTCCATTCCGACCAATTTCTCTTGTTCAAATCACTCGGAGTAGTGTCGTGACCAGGTAAAAGGGGAGCATAAATTGAATATCCTTTCGATGCAAGATATTCAGATAAAGGTCTTACTTCAATAGTTGTTGCCGTAAAACCATGAATTAAAATTACACATGTATTAGATTTATTTTCAATGGAAAACTCACTCCCATCCAAATTCTTGTTCTGCATCCAATGCATATTATGATCTATTCGTGACATTTCGGTATCGTAATTTCGCCCTCTGGGATAAACGCAATCTTTGTTTTTGGTTTGGCAATTCCTTTGATAAATAATTCCGGATCGTGAACCGGGTACAAAAGAAGTTTCTCAATAATTTCTGGATTTATAGATGAATAGATAGCAATATGATGATTTTCTAAAACTTTGGCGATAAGAAATGCCTTGTGCCTGCCTAACTGAAAAGGTGAGACTGTAAAGTCCTTAATAACATCAACAGGGTCTGAGAACTGTTGGATATATTCTTCAAATATAATGTTTCCGATTTTTTCTATGCATTCGGCCAACAATAAAATCGTCCCATTTTTTGCGCAGATTTGGGATGCATTTGTCAAAGCTTTTTGAGCCTGGTATAAATTTATATCTTTTGGGTAACCTCCTGCCGAAACAATTACGACATCATATTCACATTTCATATTAACCGCATACATCGATTTTACAATAGGAATTCCTAAATCCATAACCCGAGAGGGAGTATCAAAGAAGGTATGCATAATTGTCTTGTCTTTATCCATAATACAATTCAAGCAA
The DNA here is from genome assembly GCA_002841995.1 of Chloroflexi bacterium HGW-Chloroflexi-8. GTDB lineage: Bacteria > Chloroflexota > Anaerolineae > Anaerolineales > Anaerolineaceae > UBA6170. The sequence goes on along the minus strand of PHBS01000027.1, from coordinate 23,330 downwards.
AAATGAAGCTGTGTTTTCTTGCCAATTTCTTCAATATCTTGCCGTAATGGATTATTGTAAAAATTTGCAGGCTCGGAACCAGGCTCTAATAACAATTTATGATTTGCAGTGATTGTGCGTTTTCCGGCTAACCCAATCGCAACAGTTTTATATCCACCAGAAAAACCCGCGAAATGATGAGGTTCTATGTTACCAATGGCAATTTTCAAGTCACAAGTAAAGAATTCTTTGTTGATAAATACCGGAGTATTTCGTGTAGTTGAACCTAAATTGATTAAATTCTCTTCATCCAGGCAATTATGTTGGCGAAAGGTATATATATTTAGGTATTCTTTAAGAAAATAATTCTCGAGAGATTCAGGATCTTGTTCATGCGCACCATTGGCAATAAAAAATAATATCGATGCGTTCGGGATTCCGAGCACTTCGAGAGCATTCACTAACGGCGGCATAAGCATATGGTAGGGGACTGGACGAGATTTATCGTTAATCGCAATTCCTACGCGAATATCCGAAATGTTTTTATTTAACTTATTTATAAAGAGTTTCAAGATCTGGGAGATATCTTGTTGCTGAAAATTTATTTTCGGTTGCGGGATTTTATTTGGAAGTATTGTATCAACCTCAATATCTCCTTGTATTTTTAGGGTTTTGATTTGTCGTCCGTATTTATATTCAAGATCTAACATTTTTGGAATCCTTACAATTGCTGGGTGAGAGAATCAATCAAATCTTGTTACAAGATTATCACATCGAAACAATTATTCACATCCCTGGTAAATACTTCGTACTTATTGCAGATCGTTGGATAAAATATATTAATTTTCCATAGAAGGGGTTTAGGGAATGCGAATTATTTAATTATGCTTTCGATAAGTTACATTATCGAAAGCATATAGTATACGTAATATTCTTACTATTTGAAACACAATATCAATTATATTAATATGCGATCTGAAGAATAACAACGTTTTTGAGATCTTATCTCAATAGATTACCTGATACAAGAGAACTAGAATCCCAATTTACTGATTAAAGCAATTTCCTCATGAAAAATATTTATCCTTAGGATAGTTAACATAATGCTATGCGAATAACAAATTAATGTTCATGTGTGGTCTTAGTTAGGTATAATTACAAAAGGAGTTATATGTTGACAATTTTATCGGCTTCAACTAACTATCTAAGTACTGTAAAATACGCTCGGAGTGAAAATACATTTCGAACCTACCAAAACGGCATAAATCATTTTTTAGAAATGCTGAAAAATAATAAAGTAGATCCAGAATCAACACCAATCAATCTAATCAAAGAAGATTATTTTTCCAGATTCATTAATACATTAAAAAATCATTCCCCTGCTACTGAAAGACTGTACTTAACTTCGGTTAAAGGTTTTTATGATTATGTAGCATCTGAAGAACTTGCTGATGTAAACATTGTTCGAATTCAATTGTTGATAAAACAGCGCTCCAGACGACCTGGTATTCGTCTGCCTCAATTTCCTAAGAAGAATATCCAGACAATCCTTGAATGTGTAGATCAACTACCCGGTAAACCGGGTGTTAATGAAAATCAGCATTTAATTAACTTGCGTGATCGTGCTTTTTTATTTTGCCTAGCAGATACCGGATTGCGCGTACACGAAGCCTGTAAACTTCGAAGAGGAGATATCGATTGGTTTGAATTTAGAGCAATTGTGATTGGAAAAGGTAATAAAGAAGCTGTTATCCGCTTTTCGGAAAGAAGTCTACAAAAAATAAAAGAATATTTGTCAGCTCGCGCAAAATTGGACGGCGCATCAGGCGTACCACTCACCTCTTTACCCATATTTTCGAGGCATGACAAAGGATCAGGCACAAAAATAAAAACAATAACTCCTACTACAGGTCGGAACATTGTCTCGCAACGTGTATTAGAATTCTTAGGTGAAGAAGCAATAGGTACCATTACCCCCCATTCCTTTCGACATTACTTCGTCACAAAAGTACTTCAAGGATCCGGAAATTTAAAATTAGCACAATCATTAGCTCGCCATACAAATATCACAATCACACAACGATATGCCCACATTAATGATGATGAATTAGATCGTGGATATAAAGAAATTTTTGATGATTAATATAATAGAACATAATAACTATTATGGTGAAATCTTATGGATACGTCTTTTTTACCTATCTTAAACGGTTTTAAATTTCAAAACCGTTTTGAAAAGAATTGGCCAAATCGATTCATTAAGATTCTATTAGGTAATTCAGCTTATGGCTTATGCGGAGGAATGGTCTTTAGTGCTTTGGATTATTTCTTAGAAGGAAAATCGATTATCACTACCTCAAAAATAGTCGATCTTGAACCGGATTATATTCGACATCTTTGGAAACGCCAATTTGCCAGCATGCCCGTTAGAAATTATTTTTTATTAGCTTCGGGCACTTTTCAAAAGGACTCAACCTTATTGACGAATACATTCAATAAGGAAATTCCTAAAGTAATTGAATCGATCAATCAGAATTTACCTGCACCAATCATTATTATCCGGTCAAAGAAACTTGAAAATCCGATGGACAATCATCAAATTCTACTGACAGGTTATGATATTAAGGGACCAATTACAAATTTCACAAGTTATGATCCAAATCACCCACTAAAAACAACATATTTAACAGTCAATAGAAAATCTAGAGAAGAAAATATTACACAATCAACTGGTGAATTCGTACGTGGTTTTTTCTTAAATTGCTACGACAACAAAAAACAGTTTAGTCGAAATTAATAAAAATAAATTTTCTCGGATTAAACAAATTCATTGTGGTACAACTTGTCATTTACCACACACATCAGTTTTTCTTCTTTTGGCAAAGCAAATCTCGCCTGGTCACGAAGAACATTTACGTTGGCAAAAAATTCCCGCATCATGACAACCAAAAGGTATCGGCTGTCTTCCTTTAAAATTATTTTATTAGCATTGTTCTTGCCAAATGCCCCGGCAATATTCATAAATAACATCTCAAAAAAAAGGCCAAGTTCAGGTGAAATTCCGTAATCCTTAATAAATTTCTTTTTATCTAGCGCTAAATCGAAAAGTTCCATCATGAAACGGTATCGCATCCGGTCATGCTTGGAGAATGACTTTTGTGCATAAACAGGAAATATTCCAGAATTAATTGATTTCTCATATTGACCTAAAGAAAATGTATTAACTAATAAGTTTCCGTTCAAATAACTGAAAGCGCCTGAGCCAGTTCCAACATATTCCTCATATTGAACGATATATTCGTCAATCATTTTCGTATCATTCTTAGAAAACGTCCAAGCTGATGCAGGTTTGTAGCATTTTGATAGTTCTTTAGTGATTATTTGAAAATATTCAATTTCACGGCCTTGCTTAATTGTTCCAAGCGTCCTATCCATGGCTTTTTTTACAGATGGTGCACTCATAAGCGGATAAAATGTTGTTTGTTCGGCACCGGAACGATTAATATAATCTAAATCCTGATAGAGCATATCAACAGTTTGATCAGGCAGGTTGTATATCATATCAATATTAAGTGAGGGTAATATCCCCACAGCATTTTGAATAATTTCCAAGACCTGCTCACCAGATCCAAATTTATCGTATCGGCTCATTTGTTTCAGCAACTTGTCATTAAAACTTTGTACTCCAACGGACATTCGATCCACGCGACCTTTTAGTTCACCAAGAATCTCAGGTGTCAAATGATTTGGATTTGTCTCACAAGAAACATCTTTTACTGAAAATAAACTTTTCGCTAGATCGATTGTTTCAGTCAATTCATCAATTAATACTGTCGGCGTTCCGCCACCGATATACAAAGTCTCGAAATTAAATCCTTTATCAGCCACCATGCGAAATTCACGACGAAGCGCTTTAAAATACGACCTTGTTCTATCTTCATTGAAAACAAATCGATTAAATGAACAATATGGGCATAGACTTTCACAAAATGGAATGTGAGCGTAAAGAACATATTTGTTATTCGGATTTGGGTCAGGGTATTGAAAAGGTAATTGTACCGGTTCAACACGAAATGTCTTATGTGTAATTTTGTTTATTACTTCCGCTAAAGCTGTAGAAAAAAGAGATTGGCGAAAGGATCGAAGTTCATCTTTCATGCGTTATCACCTTAAATTATTATTACCATTAATGAGATAATATTATCATATTTTTTATTGCTAACCAGAATATTTTTCGATAAAGAGGTAATTTTATGAGGATTGGAGTCATTGGTGGAGGTCCAGCTGGCATTTTTTCTGCCTTGGAGGCTAAAAAAACACAAGAATTTGTGACAATTATTGATAAAAATGCTTTTCTAGGGAGAAAGCTTTCTTCTACAGGTGCTGGTAGAGGAAATCTTACAAACTCCAATGTGGACCCGGGTGTTTATTCTGCATTTGATAATTTTGCATATTCAGGAATAATAAAAAAATATGACTTCGATTTTCTAGTTGATTATTTTTCTGAATTAGGAATTTATACTTATCATACTGACGATGGCTGGACATACCCAGTTTCGAATTCTGCGAGAAATTTATCAAAATACCTGGAAGAAGTCCTGAAACAGAGTAATGTTGAGATAATCCTTAATCAAACTGTAATCGGCATTGAGAAATCAGATAGCGGCATACAAATTAAATTGGATGATAATCGAAGATTACACTTTGACAAGGTCATCATAACAACAGGTGGTCAAGCACATCCACAACTAAATGCATCCGATTCGATTCTGATTGAGCTTAAGAAATTAGGGCATAAAATTATTCCTTCATCCCCTGCTCTATCGCCAATTCTCACGACAAAAACAAATTCAAAATTGCTTAATGGAGTACGGATAGACGTTGAAGTTAGTATCATGAATAAGGCAAATGTTGTTGCAAATACTTTTGGGAATGTAATTTTTACAGAATGGGGATTGAATGGCCCTGGTGTTATGAATATCAGTCATTACATTGCCAAAAATCAAGGTCAAATTGTACTAAATATAAAATTTATGCAAAAAGAATATTTATTTAAGCTACTGACTTTGTTGAAAAAATATAGAAACCAATCTGTGACAATTGAACATGTGCTTTTACCATTTCTTCCACAAAAAATAATAGACCAACTCATTATTAATTCCAAAATTGATTCGCAAATCCAAATAAACCAGTTGAAAGAGGAATTCGTTCAAGAATTCTTTAGCAACTTATCTATCGAAGAGAAAATTCTTGGAACAAGAGGTTTTGAATATTCACAGCTTTCAACAGGCGCTGTATCTTCTATAGATGTAAATTCAAATACACTTGAATCGAAAATTACCCCAAACCTTTATTTTGCTGGGGAAGTCTTGGATGTGATCGGTCCGTGTGGTGGATACAATTTACACTGGGCATTTGTGAGTGGAATTAATGCTGGTAGATCAGTTTAATATAATTATTAACTTGTAATTTTTCTCAATTATTCTTTTAATGAAAACCGAATTGAAAACTTTTTGTCTGAAAATTGCCTTAATTGAGATTGAAGCTCATTTAATCCTTTTTTCATTTTTAAACCATCTTCAAAACCAAACCGATATGGCAAAAATCCCGGCTTATCTGAAAGAAAATTATCTATCGATTCGCAACCGATAAGTACCCCGAATATTGGCTGAAACTTATTTCTCAATAATAATGGCTGGACAGGCATTTTCAAGTTTTTTATAAACACATCCATAATCACCGGATGTTGTAATAATCTGGAAAAACTAGCAATTTCTTCTAAGATTATTTCATTAACATGGTCAGTAGAATTATCACAAATTTGAATTGATAACAAATCTTTTGCGTTATGGTTATTATCGACCATTTGTGATTCATTTTCTGGTAAAAGATCGGTAATTTTATTCATTACGTAGGTTGCTGCCTCTGATAAACGTTCTCTCTTCGATAAATTTTGATCGAATAAATCAACAGGATAAATGGGTTGTCCAACAATCATTTGCATTTTGGGGAATTCAAATCGCAAAGCACGTTTTAAAGCATTTTTTACTCCTACAAACCCAATGGGAATTACGGGTGAATTGGTTTTTTCACTAAGCCAACTAACACCAATTTTGACTGGCTTAATTTTTGAGTCCCATATGCCCCCCTCTGGAAATATTCCGATCATACCTTTGCTTTCCAGTACTCCTAAGGCGGTTTTTAAGCCCTTCTGATCGATTTCACCACGATTAATTGGAATATATCCATACATTTCCGCAAAAACTGCTAAATTTGGGTCTAATGGAATATCACTTGCGCCCAGGACTTCGATGATATGAGGTGCAAAACAAACCAGTAATAAGGCTTCAATAGACCCAACATGATTTCCCGCTAGTATATATGGACCAAATTTGGGGAAATTTTCAATACCAATCAATTTAAAACGAAAGAACATTCTTATAAACATTCTTCCGGCAAATTTAATTATTTTTCGTTTAATGATGTTCAAGGGATTGGATTTATAAAAAATCGAATCTCCAGGTTGCATTACCTACTCCATTAAGGACAACGCTTTACTTTTTTGTGCTTTGCCACGATCTTCGGTATTTAAAATTCGTTTTCGTATTCGGAATGTGTCTGGTGTGACCTCCAATAATTCATCATCAGCTAGGAATTCCAGAGCTTCATCTAGAGAAAGACTTCTTGGAGCAGTAAGACGATATTCCAGATCTTTGTTTGCAGATCTCATATTTGTTAAGTGTTTTTTCTTACAGACATTTACTGAAATATCACTCTCATTAAATGTCTCGCCAAATACCATCCCTTCATAGACATCTATTCCAGCGCCTAAAAATAAGACTCCACGATCTTCAGCATTTTTTAAACCATAAGTACTTGTAACACCTGTTTCACCAGCGACAAGTGATTTCGTGCTACGAGAAGGAATATCACCCGCAAATTCAAAATAACCAGCAAAATTCGTATGTAAAACACCTTGCCCACGAGTTGATGTTAGAAAAATCTGTCGTAAGCCAAGTAAGCCTCTGGTCGGAATCAAGTAACGGAGAACTACACCATCTAATTCATTCTCCATGCTCAAGAGTTTTCCTTTCCTGATCCCAAACAATTCAATAATTTGACCTACAGATTCTTGAATCGTCTCAACGATTACCTCTTCAAATGGCTCTAATAATTGACCTTTTTCACCATTCTTGAAAATTACTTCTGGACGTGAGACTTGAAATTCAAAACCTTCACGACGCATTGTTTCAATCAAAATGGCTAAATGCAATTCCCCACGACCAGAAACTGTAAATCGGTCTGCAAACTCAGTATCGGCAACCCGTAATGCAACATTGTTACGAATTTCTCTAGTTAAACGGTCTCGAATTTGGCGTGTTGTCAAAAATTTTCCAGATCGACCAGAAAAAGGTGAATTATTTACCTCAAAACTCATTTTAACAGTAGGTTCTTCAACAGAAATTCTTGGTAAAGCAACTGGGTGATCTTTATCTGCTAACGTTTCACCTATGCGAAGTTCTTCAATCCCTGCAATAAAAGCAATATCACCAGCTTCAACTTGTTTGACTCTTACTTTCTTTAAGCCTTCAAAAACAAATAGATATTTAATCTTTTCAATAAAAATTTCGTCATCTAAAGAGATATGAGCGATTTCTGAACCTTCTTTTAGCGTCCCAGCAAACACTCTCCCCAGACAAGTTGAACCTAAATGGTCGTCGTAACCCAGATTCGCAACCAACATTTGGAATGGAGCATCCATGTCGACGACAGGTCCACTTATTTCAGATGTGATTGTTTTAAATAATGGAAGAAGGGTTTCTTCCATGTCATCATATCCATAACCAGCCTGACCTAGAGCACCGTTGCAATAAACGATCGGAAAATTCGTTTGCTCGTCAGATGCGCCTAATTCAATAAACAGATCGAATGTTTCATTGAGAGCTCTTTGTGGTTCCGCATCTTTCCGATCAACTTTATTAATAACAACAATTGCCTTTTTTCCTAAACCTAATGCTTTTTTCAAAACAAAACGCGTTTGTGGCATTGGACCTTCTGCTGCATCAACTAGCAACAAAACCCCATCAACCATATTCAATACACGTTCAACTTCCCCACCAAAATCAGCATGTCCTGGGGTATCAATTATATTAATTCGATAATCAATATTTTGATCAGCATCGAAGTATTTTACTGCTGTGTTTTTAGAAAGTATTGTAATTCCACGTTCTCTTTCGAGATCATAAGAATCCATAACACGTTCGGCAACAACTTGATGTTCACCAAAGGTATGTGTTTGTTTTAGCATTGCGTCAAGCAATGTAGTTTTTCCATGATCAACATGTGCGATTATAGCAATATTTCTTAGATTTTTTCTTTCGGATACCATTTATCACCTTTAAATACTATGTCCTGAAAATACAGGATGGTTATTATACCCCCACTATCAGTATTTAACGATGAATTCCTCTTCTTAGTAAAAGTATATAAATACCGAAGATCAACAAACCAATAGAACCGGTATTTCCAATAAAACCAAGAGCACTCTGAGGATTCCCCCCAATATATAAACCCCAGCCAACCATGGCAATAATTCCTCCCGGAATTAATGGCCACCAAACAAATTTTAAAGTCTGTACACGGGCAAAAATAGTAACTAATCCCCAACCCAAAGCGATCCATACCAACATAATTCCGGTTTGCATTAAAGCATTTTTTCCCGTTGGATCACTCCACCCAAAATATACACCGGATATGCTTCCGATCAGCAAACACCCAGGAATAACCAAACCAAACAACTTAAAATAAACTCCAGAAAATAAAAACGCTAAGCCAATGCCTAGTCCAATCCAAAAAATAAAATCCAATAATCGATATCTGGTAAATAAAAACGAGATAGATATACTGATCAGAACTGTGGATGTGAGAAAAATCCAGGCATTTAATCTTTTTCTCCGTAGATACTGAAAAATACTAACGAACAATAAACAGATTGCGCTTATGCCAAGCAATAATCCGATTTTCTCAAGCGAATTCAGCCCATCGGCTGAAATTTGAATGGTTTGGAATAAAGCAGAAACGAAGGCGTACAAAAATACACCAATAAATGAAATTTCGTTTTCCCTTTTTAAGACAAAAAATATTAATACCAGACCCAAGAGAATAAAATTAGAGATAAACAATAAATCTGCCACTATGTTTATATTCGGTGATATTCTCATATTGTATTACCTAGAATAATTGAATTGTATTATTATTGCCTCATAAAATCATTATTCTTATACATCAAAAATCAAGAAAATACATGTGAATGCAGTCATATTATTAGCACTAGATTATTCCGTATTTTTTTCCAACTAAAACAGCATGCATCCTATCTCGGGCGCCAAGTTTATAAAAAATACTGGTCAAATGGTTCTTGACTGTACCCTCTGCAATGACCAATTTCGATGCGATTTCTTTATTACTCAAGCCGATTGCAACCATTTTTAAAACTTCGACTTCACGTTTAGATAATTCATCTATTATTTCCGGGATTTCTTGCTTCGGAATTCTGGGTGTCTTGGTAAACTCAGACATTACTTTGGCAGTAATATTTGGCGGAAGGTAATAATCTCCTCGATATGCTGTGCGAATTGCATCAAACAATTTGTCCGGAGAAACATCCTTTAATAAATATCCAATTGCGCCAGCATGCAACGCTCCAAATACCAATTCATCTTCATCAAATGTTGTTAAAACGATAACTTTTACATTCGGAAATTGGTTATTAATACGTTTTGTACATTCAACTCCATCCATGACCGGCATTCTGAGGTCAAGAAGAATAATATCTGGATCCAACATTGTGATTTGTAAAAGCGCATCTTCACCATTTTTCGCTTGACCAACAACCTGAAAATCATTTTGAATATTTAATAATGTGAATAAACCTTCACGAAATAATTCTTGATCATCAACTATTAATATTTTTATAATTTTATTCATAAGGCAATGAAATCTCTATATTAAAACCCTGACCAGGATGAGTATCAATTTTAATATTACCATTTATTAAGGCTATCCGCTCCTTTATGCCGATAAGTCCATACCCACCTTGTATGTTCCCAGCTCCAACACCATCATCTTTTATACGTATCTTGATTTCATCTTTTGAACTGAAATCTATTGAAAAATAATAATTATTTGCTTTTGAGTATTTGCAGGTATTATTGACAGTCTCTTGTACTATGCGAAATATTGTTGTATTTACTATATTTGAAAGACTTCTTTTTTCTCCATTAACTTCATAATTGGTCGAAATACCAACCCAACTGCATGGAATCAACGCTTTTTTAATTAAGCTATCGAGATCTTCCGGAACATATGGATCATATCGAAAAGCGGAAATGGACTTTCTCACGTCAACTAACGCTAATTGGGATTGGTTTTTTGCCTTATTTATTGCGTCCATAGCTTTATTCACATCGGATGGTAAAACTGCTTCAGCAGCTTGTAATTGTATAAGTATAGTTGTTAAGTAATGGCCCAAACCATCATGGATTTCTCTGGCGAGCCTATTTCGTTCTTGGATTGTTGCCAATTCTTCAATTTCGTTTGCATATTTCATTAATCTCAAATTTGCTTCTTCAAGTTCATTGTACAATTTCTCTGCCCGTTGCCGCGAATTTTCTTCATCTAAAGCCATCTGCGTAAAGATCATGATATAGATTAGACCAGCAATGATCGTTGGCAATGTAGACCAAACGTTTGTCCATTCACCAGAATATGCCTTCACTGCTATCAGGTATCCAACTACGATGAAACCATTGATTATATAAAGCCAATATCCTGAGAACATTACAACTGCTTGACCAGCTAAAGGCAATAATAGAATAGCTGAAAAGCCAGATCCTTCTCCCAAAAATACAATTAAAGAACCCAATGAAACTTGTACCAAAAAATAAAATAAATTCCAATGGGTATTTTTTCTTTTCAAACAAAAAGCATAGATGTAAATACCGATAGAAATGTAGGCAATTCCTAACAATACCATTGAAACTATTCGGATAATATTTGGAGACTTAATTGCACTGAACATCGCAAAATATGAAGCTAATACCACAATTGCAAAAGCAAGGTCTGCACTTCCACTGTTATTCAGATTCTTGGTTTTTAAAATAAAGTTCGTTTCTTTCATAATTAGGATTATATATGCAAATATTGATTAAGAAAAATATTGGCTATGCGAAATATTATAAGCGTACATTTTTTTATCCAAGGAATTATCATTGGTTGTAATTGTTGGAAATCTTGATAATTGAAAGGATTTAAATTAATGTTTGTTCGGTTTTTCTCCATTTCTTAAGATAGATGGTAATCTATATTCATTGGAAAACTAAAATTTTTTGGAGACAGTAATGGATAAAATTAATTACAAAGCAATTATTTTTGACATGGGAGAAGTTCTTGTAAGAACCGTTGATCGAACTCCTCGAACAGAATTAGCAAAAAGGTTTAATATGACTTTTTATGAACTAGAGTCAATGGTTTATTTTTCAAACTCTGCCTTACTGGCAATGGTTGGAGAAATAACAGAGGAGGATCATTTTAAATCTGTACTAAAGGGATTAAATAATCAAAAGTTATCGATCAGTGAATTTAAGAATTTGTTTTGGGGAGGAGATGATCTTAATAAAGAATTAGTTTCTTTTATTTCAACCTTGAAAAATAAATATAAATTGGGCTTGCTTTCAAATGCAATGGACACTACAAGACAACGTCTTTCTGATAAATATAATTTAATTGAATATTTTGATGTGAGTTTATTCTCGTATGAAGTGAAAATCGCTAAACCGAACCCGGAAATTTATAAAATAATACTTCAACAATTATCAGTAAAACCATGTGAAACAATTTTCATCGATGATATTATGGAGAACATAATTGCAGCAGATAATTTAGGAATAACGACTATCCAATTCAAAAACACTCAACAAACAATTGAAATAATCCAAAAACTCCTCGAATTGAAATAGGAAAGATTTTTATCATAAATCTAAGAATTTCAAATTCACAGGAATTTTGTTAAGACATCGAAAAGAAAAAATAAGTATTTAGATAAATTTCTCTCTGATTTTTGCACTAGAAAAATCCATCACTGCAATGATAATTACAATTGCAACGATGACAGTTCCAGCTTTATGGTATTGTAGGCTCCCAAAGAAAGTTGATAGCATTAACCCTATTCCCCCACCGCCAGCAAATCCAATGATTGTTGCCATTCGTATATTAATATCCCATTGATATATTAGATAAGACAAAAAAGGTGGAACAATTTGCGGGACAACAGAGTAAACTATTGCTTGTAATTTGTTCGCGCCTGTTGCACTAACGGCTTCTATTGGGCCAGAATCTATGTTCTCAATTGCCTCTGAGAAAAGTTTACCCATTAATGCGAAAGTAGTAATCGCTAATGCCAACATTCCTGCAAATGGACCGATGCCTACCCAGTAGACGAAAATTGCCACGTACAACAGAGCTTCAATTGATCTGAGAATATTAAATAATGATCTGACTAAATAGAAAATCCAGGACGAAAATTTACTTTTTCCGGTAAGATTCTTTGCTGCAAGAAAACTAAATGGTATCGCAAGAATACCGCCTAACGTAGTAGCCAAAAAAGCTTGCATCGTCGTTATGATTAATTCCCTGAGGACATTATCAATTACTTTACCTGTAAGATCGATAGAAATGAAGTCTTTAAGTAATCGTCCAAAAGTAGGACCTGGATCAAAAAGTTTTGATAAATCAATTTTTGTAATCTCCCAGCAATAAAGAAAAACAATAATTGCAAGAATTACGTAAATGATGTTTCGAACTTTCTTCCAGGTTGATTTTTTCTCAACAAATTTAGGTTGATCTTTAAGAATATTAAATCGCCATTTACTGCTGATGTAATCAACTAGAATAATCACAACAGCAATTGCCCATAATGCTGCAGCGTATTGTTGGTATCCTCCCATCCGAATGGTTTCCAGTACAAAAAATCCAATTCCGCCGCCCGCAACAAAGCCAATCACAGTGGCTGAACGCATATTAATATCCCACCTCAATAAAGTGTAGGAAAGAAATGAAGGAATAACTTGGGGAATGACTGCATAGCGGATTATTTGATAAAAATTTCCACCGGTCGCCTCAATCGCCTCAACCGGACCGGCATCAATATGCTCAATTTCTTCAGAAAACAATTTCCCCAAAGCAGCTATCGAATGAATCGTTAATGCAATTACACCAGCAAAAGAACCTAAACCTACCCAAACAATAATAATTAATCCCCACACGACAGTATCAATTGCACGGACTATATTAAGAAATGTTCTAACAATATAATAAACTACTGAACCCCCTGGAATTCGCTTCATAATGTTATGGGCGGCCAAAAAGCTAACTGGAACTGCTAACACAGTTGAGAAAAGTGTTGCTAATAATCCAATTGCGATCGTTTCAATGATCTTGCCAGTCTCAAAACCTGGAATCCTCTGATTTTTTGTCGCCTTACCAAATAAAACTGCCCAGGATGATGCTGTAACTGTTCCTTTTTGCCCAAATATTTGACCGACGTTACTGCTTAAAAAGACCTCAGTTGTCTCGGATCCATTAATTTTCGCTACTGAATAATCCCAAAGGCAGCCCCAACTGCAAATTTCAATTTTTCCATTTATTGTGGTGGAAAAAAAATCAGGATTTACTAATTTGTTCATCACCGACTTTGCATCTGTAAATCGAGTCACAAGTCTTTCTAATTTGACTCCTGTTACAGACCAACCGATCGTATAAAGAATTACCATAACACTCAAAATTGCTATGATAGCAGGTGATTTTTTATTTTTTGATATTTGAAATGCATCAAAAATATTCCAAGCATAAAACAAAAATAACGGCAAAATCAACCATGGAATAAAATTATTTTCATTTAATTGGACCTTACTGATTTCAAACTTCTCAAATCCCCAATAAACCAGGTATCCCGATATGAGCAAGAAGATAAAAATTGAAAAACCACGCCAGGGTTTTTTGAAAATTATTTGGCTTGATCCAGGAATAATTATTGAGAGAAACGGAATAATTTTCTTATTGTCATGCAGAATTTGTTGTTCTGGTTGCTTTTTTGTCATGTGCATTTTCTCGTGTGTTTTGATTTAAATAATTATTAGATAATTTCGATTCTTTCGGCTTCTTTTCCGTATATATGCTTGAATTGAGCATCATCGATTTCTTTTGGTAAACCTTCGAATACCAGGCGACCTTCATTCAAGGCGATCGCACGTGTCGCATAACGATGCACTAAATCGAGAAAATGTAAACTACAAATTACTGTCATTCCATAATCTTTATTTAATTTTTCGAGGTATTTTAGAATAGAATGAGCTAAAACAGGATCCAAAGACGCTACAGGCTCATCTGCCAAAATCATTTTTGGTTCCTGCATAAGCGCTCTGGCAATTCCTACACGTTGTTGCTGCCCACCAGATAATGAATCTGCACGAACATCAATCTTATCTGCAAGACCAACCATATCGAGTGTTTTTTTTACGCGCTCATGATCATCCTTCGAGAAAACATGAAATAAACTTGGAATTGTCGGTACATAGCCAAGTCTTCCGGAAAGAACATTTGTGCTAACAGAAGAACGCTTTACGAGATTAAATTGCTGGAAGATCATTCCAATTTGCCGCCTGATAAATCGAATCTCTTTACCTGTTGCAGCTGTAATATCGAGATCATTCCAGATTATTTTTCCTGATGTCGGTTCAATTAAACGATTAATACAACGCAATAAGGTGGATTTTCCTGAACCACTTAAGCCAATTACGGCTAAAAATTCGCCTTCTTCCACTTCAAAGCTAACACCATTGAGGGCTTGCGTACCGTTAGGATAGGTTTTACATAAATTTTCAATTTTTAACATGAGAATACCAACCTAAAATGATTAACATTAAATTAAGTAGAAATTATTAAAAAAAAACTGGCAGGTCTGTAGACCTGCCAGTTTAATCACACTCATTTCACCAATGTAGCTGGATCTACACCAGCATCAACCATGGTTTGCATGAATTTATCATAAAATGTTGGTTCAATTTCAACCAAACCGTTGATATTATAAAGATCCTTTAATAATTGTTTTCCAGCTTCGTCTTCAGAAAGCTTCAAGAATGCAGCAACAATTTGTGCCCTTAAAGTTGGGTCAAAATTCGGAACGAATTGGATACCATCATTCGGAATAGGATCTGTTGTATAAAATACAACTACTTTTTCCATAATGTCGGGATAAGTCTCATAAAGCTTCGCAGCTTCATCTTTGCGGATGTCAATGAAAGTTACACCGGCATCACAATCGCCTTTATAGACTGCCACGCCAACATTTGGGTGTGAACCAGCAAATGTAGCTGTTACATCACCGGCTTCAGCATCAATTCCATTAGCTTTCATGATGATGTTAGGAACAATGTAACCAGATGTGGAATTTGGATCAACAAAACAGAATGTTTTGCCTTTTAAATCTGCGATGGATTTAATACCAGAATCACTCTGGGTGATGAACTGCCCACGATAGTAAGGCTGCATTGTACCTACTAAATCCTTGTCTGGACTTAGTTCATTTACTGCCAATTTTCGGACGGTTGCAAGGGCTGGATCAATCCCGTACTTTGCATCAGCCAAAAGAACTGAGAAAGTGTTCAGGAAACCAATTTGTGCTTTTCCGGCACCCATCGCTTCAATTGATGCTGCAAAACTAGTGCCTACCTCAATCTGATAAACCAAACCAGTTTCAGCACCCATCCAATCTGCAATTCCTTGACCAGCTGTGGTGATTTTTCCAGTTTCTCCGGAAGGAACAAATGTGATGACACAAGGTTTATCAGCAGTACCACAAGTTACATAAGTTACCTCTGTTGGTACAGGTGTTGGTGGTGGTGGTGGAGGAGCTGAAGTTTGTGACATTTGTTCAGCTAATTGTTCATTAGCATTCGTATTCAAATCCTCTAATGTTGTCTTTACATCAGCACCATCTACGATTGCAGCCATTGCTTCAGAAACAGCATTTCGGACAAAATCGTATCCAGGAACTGGTGGTTCAAAATGACCATATTTCAGCATATCAAATGCTGTTTTGTATCCTGGTACAGTATTAAATATTTCAGTTAATCCATCGACCACCGATGCGCGTACTGGGAAATATTGAGAGACAGTAGCCCATTTAGCCTGAACTTCAGGGGTTGTATAGTATTTGATAAACAACCAGGCGGCTAACTCTCGTTCTGGTGTAGTTACAGGAATGCTTACGGAAGCACCGTAAACATTCATGACTGGATCAGCAGTTGTGTGAGGAATGGCTGCAACGCTCCATTCGAAATTTGCACCTTCATCAACAGCTTGTCCGTAGAAAGGTAATCCGGAACTAGATCCAACTGAGAACAACAACGAACCATTGCCGAAATCAGTTTGATCTCCATATGCTTCTGTTACTTGAGTTGCACAACCGCTTTTGAACAGGTCAGAGATAAAACTTAAAGCCTTATTTGAAGCTTCACTGTTATATGTAAATTTAGCGGCATCATAATCATAAATATCTCCACCAAAAGCAAAAGTCCAGGAAGCCCATCTTGAAGCATCAATACTTAATTCATAACCTTTTGCACCTTCAACCGTTGCTTTGCTGAATGGTTGCTTTACTGCTTTACAAGCCATTTCCTTAAATTCATCAGGCGTTGTTGGAGGAGCATCATATCCTAATTCTTTTAGCCAATCCATGTTGTAATAAAGAACTTCCATTGACCGGTTTGGCGGAAATCCTAGTCTGGCGTTACCAAAATTCGGAAATACGTCCTGAGTGAAAAAGCCAGGGAAGAAATCAGCCTGATCTTCTTTACTAAGTCCCCATTTTGGACTATCAAGCAGTTGATTCATATCAAACAACGCATCGGAAAGTTGATAAGTTGCAGCCTGGTTTTGGTAAGCAACAACAATATCTGGTGCTTCAGGGGAATTTAAAACTCCAAGCATCTTATTGAAAATATCACCATAGGAACCCTGATATTCTGCGGATACTGTGATTCCCCACTCATTGGTTTTATTAAACTCATCAACAATTTCCAATAAAGCAGTTTCGCGTGCTTTCGAGTGTTGGTGCCAGAAAATTATATTCTGACCACTCGGATCGACATTTTCCCAAGAAAATGCTGGGACAGCAGTAGGTTCAACTGGCTGTTCTGGCGCTTTCGTGGCTTGTGGTGTTTCCGCAGCTGGAGTACAAGCAGCTAACAATATTGTAGCTACCAGTAGTACAGCGAACACACCTTTGATACTTTTTCTCATCATTTCCTCCTATAGGTTCTGATAAAGTTATATCGGAGAATCTTCTCCGGTATCCACAATAAATATCCTACCCTTTTAATCCGGTAGTTGCAATGCCTTCTGTAAATTGCTTTTGGGTTATAAAATAAATAACCAAAACTGGAAGCAGGGAAATTACAGCACCTGCCATTAGTAAGTGAGTTTCCGGGCCGGCTTCAGATACGAATGTCCATAATCCAACCATTATTGGTCTCCATGTATCTTTCGTCGTAACTAATAATGGCCATGCGAAAGCATTCCATGACCCAGTAAATGCAAAAAGCAGAACCGTCATCATTGGAGCTTTACTGATAGGCAAAACCACTTGTGCCATAAAACGAAAGTGACCACAACCGTCAATTCTTGCTGCATCCCAAAGTTCATATGGAATCTGAGCAAAAAATTGCCTTAACAAAAATATGCTGAATGCATTTGCCATAAAAGGCAAAGTGAGACCTTGCAGTGTATTCATCCAGGATCCACCAGGTAAGGGGATTATGTTTCCACGTATAAGCATTAAGTTTGGCAATAAAGTAATGGTTTCAGGAATCATCATTGTACTTAGTACGATTGCAAAGATCACCTCTCTTCCAAAGAATTTAATTCTTGCAAAAGCATATCCTGCTAATGTTGAAGTAAACATAATACCAATGATAGAAGTTAAAGTAATAATGACACTATTCATAAAGTACTTGGCGAAATCCGCCTCTTTCCAAGCGTTTATGTAATTAACAAATTGTGGTACTGCAGGTAACCATTTTCGGTTGATAGTTTCTCCCAAAGTCATTAGTGAGGTTGAAATCATCCAATAAAAAGGGAGTAATGCCAGAGCAGCACTTAAGAACAACAAAAAATACAGAAGAAACTTGCCAATAAAACGAGTAGAGTTGTTATTTTTTCGTTGAGTAAACAACTTATACGGGGTCACGGATCTTTTTATTTCATTAGCCATAAAACACCCTGTCTCCCAGTAATTTGTTTTGAGCAAAAGTCAAACCCAAAATAATCAGGAAAAGAATGATCGCTTCTGTCGCTGCGACAGAAAAATTGTTTTCTGTATAAAATGTTTGGAAAATCTGTACACTTGCTGTGACCACCGTCTTTTGAGCATTAGGTACTTTCATCACATAAATATGATTGAATGCTTTAAATGTGCCAATGAAGGAAATGAGGAAAAGATAAAAAGTGATCGGGGATAATAATGGAACTGTTACAAATCGAAATAAATCCCAAGAGTTGGCACCATCCATCTCCGCTGCTTCGTAAACTTCTTTTGGAATACCACCTAACCCCGCAAGAAAAATCACTGTGTTATAACCTACAAAAGTCCAGACTCCAAATAAAATAATTGTTAACAACGCAAGACTTGGTCCGGCAAGCAAACCACTTAAATCCTTGAGTCCAAACATTAATTCAGAAATAGTCTTGGGTTCAAAGAGCCATTTTAATGGCTCAATACCCAGTCTTCCAATAAGGATATTGGCAAGCGAAGTTTCTCGAGGACTAAAAATTATTCGAAAAACAACAGCTGTGGTTACAACTGGTGTTACGTAGGGCAGGAAAAATATCATTCGAAATAATTCTTTTCCCTTAATATTTTGGAAAAGTATGTAAGCTAGTACGAGAGCAATAATTAATTGTAAAGGAACACTACCAAGCGCATAAAATACAGTGATGATTAAGGAATTGAGAAAGCCTTCATCACCCAACAAAATCATCTTGTCCCATCCAATTGAAATTACAAACCCAAAGGCCAACAAGAGAATCGCAGCGAAAAACTTAATTATTTTTACATAATTGGATTTTGCTTTGCTCGCATTAATCCAAAGCAAATAAGCAAGTATTAATAATCCGATTCCAGCAATGAAAATTACTAATCCAGTCCAATCGCCGATAATTTTCGAATAGTTTTCAATTCCAATGAAATCGCCTTTTCTGACTCGCCATTGAAAAGTACTCATATATATTGAATATCCAATAGGGAATAGACCAAAAACGAAAATGATAAGCAAGGCGGGAAAAACAAACAAATACCCGGTAATATTTTCAGTAAATCTTCGCATTCTTGCTGAATATTTTCTTTGAGGTGTTTTTAAATCCTCTTCGATCAAGTTGGACTCCTCATTGATTTGGCTTTATATCGAAAGTAACAACAATTGGATCATGATCAGAGAATCTTGTTTTATATGAAAATTCAGAATTTATATGAACGATGTCGAACTCTTTAACACTATTTTTTAGATTTGGAGATACGAAAAAATTATCTAAATTTTGTGAGTTTCCTTCATAATTATACGTGTATCGGTCGTTGGTCTGCAATTCAAAAATCAAATTAATTAATCCATTCTTTTCCAGGAACTGTAAGGGTTCGGAAAAATAAAAATCATTGAAATCACCTAGAACGATTAAATTGGCATTGGGGTCGGAAACAAGCATTTCAGCCACAAATTTCCCAATTACCTTTGATTGCCCCTTCCTCTGATTTTCTGATAATAAGATTGGCGGTTGAGAACTTCCAAACAACGGGGAATCTTCACCTTTTGAATTCCAATGATTGTTAATTATAAAGAATATTTTTCCATTATACATAAATTCTAATATTAAAGATTTGCGACTATCAACAAAAACATAATTTGCGGGATCGATCCTACCTGGATTAAAATTTAATGATAGTCCAGAGTCGCTTTTTTGTAACACAACAGAATCCTTTGGACCACCTGGATTTGAAGCTGAAATCTCAATTCCCGCATTTTTGTCAATTAGATAACCGACCCGAATATTCCCTCCTTCTTCTCCGCCATCCTTATCATCAACCGGGGGAATATCCAAAAATTGGTATTCTGGACCGTTTATTTCCAAAATTGATTTTATTAGTTTTCGATATGTCAGAGTTGCGTCGGTTTCTTTGTCATTTAATGGCCCATTATTATCCTGGACTTCTTGTAGCGCAATGATGGTGGGTGAATTCAAGTTAATCTTTATCATGGTAGCGATTTGTCTGAATTTTGTATCAGGATCGGTAATATCCAGGTTTTCAACATTCATTGATGCGACAGATAGTAGATTAGGATTATTTTTGACCACTTCGATCGGCAAGAATCCTTTTACAACCTCAAGTTTAGCAAAAGGTTGTACTTTGTAATTCCCAAATGAATAATCCACTACACCGATAATTGGTTTTGAAAAATAATCTCCAACATCTACAATTGGTAGTGAAGTAAGGCTATCGTCTACGATAATCCTCTCAGGATTAAAATCTGTTGCAGTAATCGTTATTCCACCTCGAGAATTAATTCCAGAAGCATTAATCCCTTTATCACCTAAAACAACAAATTCTTTATAACTTGAGCTGGGGCCAACACATATTGCGTCGTTAATTTGGACCAACATGGTTTCAAGACTTTCATAAAAATCTAAACCATCATTTAAATCAAATGTTTTATTTTGATCATCATCGATGACTTTATCAGGAGAAATTCGACCACCAACTCCTAGAATCACAGGTTCTGGGAGGCTGTTTCCATTTGAAATTATTTCTATTTCCTGTGCGTCAAGTTCTGTAATTGGTAAATTTCCCGAACTAATATCTCCAGGATAAAATTCGGACACTTTTCCAGATACAAATACCCAATCTCCGCGATTTATTTTTTGAATCTCATTAGTTAGAACAAAAATGCCCTCTGAGGTTTCTTGACGATTATCGGGGTAAACAGATTGTAAATAAAATCCATCTGCCCTTTTTAGGGTTACAACACCAAAAACATCGGAAACAAAATCTCTGACATAAGGAGAATAATGACCATCGCCTTGAAGGTCAGATATGTTTGTAAATTTCTTGTCAGTAATTTTTTTATATACGTCTTTGTTTTGAATAGCGTCTAAAGAAATCTCTATATTTTCAGACGGAGGTGTAATAAATTGGTTTTGTTGTTGGGTATTTATACATCCAGAAACAAAAATAATTGTGATATTTATGACTAGTGGAAAAAGACGCAACCTCAATGATTTTCTTCCCATAATAATATTTAAATTGTATAGATTTTATAAAAATAATCAAATAACATTCATCTTAATAGAATTATGAAAAAATAATTCAAATTTTATCTGGCAATTACTCGTGACCATTACTTGTTCTTGACGCTTGCATGAAGCATGATAAAATTTAGTGTTCCAAAAATTCAAAAGAGCGAGGGTAACCAGTAAATGGTGAGAGGCGCTCAAGGAAGGTAATTATGTCAAAAATAGTAATTAATGCCGAATCGAGATCGATTGTAGGGAAACAGGTCAGACAGCTCCGACGCGCCGGCTTAGTTCCCGCAGTAATTTATGGCCACAAAATTCAGCCCCAACCAATTTCACTTAATTTCCGTGAAGCTTCTAAAAGGCTTGAAGGACTGACTGCTACGAGTTTAATTGAAATACAACTTGATGGAAAAACACATACGGTCATCGTACGCGAAAAGCAAATGAATTATATACGTGCTGAAATTATCCACGTTGATTTTCAAGAGGTCTCGCTTACCGAAAAATTAAGAGCTTATGTAGAAGTAGTATTGGAAGGCACATCACCAGCCGTAAAGGATTTGGATGCAGTGCTTGTTACCGGTATTTCAGAAATTGAAGTTGAAGCATTTCCTCAGGATCTTCCTGAAAAATTTGTTTTCGATGTTTCAAAATTATTAGGCATAGGCGATGCATTTCACGTCAAAGACATTGTTGTACCATCAACTGTTGAAATTTTATCTAACCTCGACGAGATGGTTGTTCTTGTTACTACTGGAGCACCTGTTGAAGAAGAGGAAACCGCAGAAGATACAATTGAACCTGAAATAATAGAAAAAGGTAAGAAAGAAGAAGAAGAATAAAAGTAATCATAAAAATGGAGCGCAAAATTGCGCTCCATTTTTATTTATTAATTATTTCGCTAATAAATTCTACGGTAATTTTTGCCGATATACCCCACAAAATCTCATCATCGTATGGCTTAAAAAATATTACCTCACCATGAAATCCATTTGGAAGCGTGTAAATTCGTTCATCATAAATATTGGGCTGTTGTAACCATTTGATAGGAATGGAAAAAACCTTGCTCACTTCATTCGTTGAAATTACGAGTGGAATTGGCCAATCCAGAACTGCTACCACCGGAGTAACAGCAAAATCAGAAATTGTTAGAAATTCAGGCATTTTGCCAATAATATGTAGGTTACTTTCTGAAATCCCAATTTCTTCTTCGGCTTCTCGAATTGCTGTAGAAATGATATCTTTATCTTGATTTTCAACTGCCCCACCAGGAAAAGAAACCTGACCTTTGTGATTTTTTAGTGTTTCAGAACGCTTGGTAAAAAGTAAGTTCCATTCCCCTTCGATGCATACTAACAACACCAGAACTGCAGCCTTTTTGAATTTTTTTTCATCGAAATTTAATTGATCAGAATATTTTTCCGAATATATTCTTAAATTATCACGAATTTTTTTTAAATTTAATTCTTCACAATTTTTCATGTTTTCAAGAGATCAAAAATAAATTTAAATATCTTCATCAAGAATTATTTCATCTGCATCCAAAATCACAGCATCTTCGAGGGTATTATCATCGATCATAGGCCTGCCAAAAACTAAATAGCCCGTATGTGCTACCATCCGGTCAGTTGGCCTCAACCGTTCAGGTTCCGGTTTATAGTAACGCAAAAAAACTTCTACAACATCAACAAATGCAAATTTTTCAAAACGCAGAGCATTTAACAATCTGGTCACTTGATTTGTCGTGGGTACGAGACAGCCAAAAAATCCGCCTGGTTTAAGAGCACCTCGAACCTGAGGGATATAGTCATAGGGATTAAGAACATCTAAAAAGAACGCGTCTACATTTTTTTCGCTAAACCCATCCTCAATTTTTCCAAGTTTGAAGGCGACTCGAGAATCCAAACCCAATTTTTTCAAATTTTTCTTAGCTAAATTTTGGAACTCTTCTC
>PHBS01000212.1 GCA_002841995.1 Chloroflexi bacterium HGW-Chloroflexi-8 | reverse complement strand
ATACGTGGAGATTTTTCACTTCCATTTTTTTCTACAATCAAACTACCAATTTGATCTTTGTGGATTTTCCCGATAGATTTAAAATATTCTTCGACAATTTTCTTTATTGGTCCTTCATATCCGGAAACACCATGTGCTTCTGTTAATTTTTGTAATAATTCAATTGAATCCACAACTAATTACCCTCTCAAATTGGAAATGATGAATCAGGAAAAATGTAAATTTATAATGGTTAAAATCATACCTGAAAGGCTAAAAATTGTCTAGTTTATCCCTTCGGGTAATCTGATCAAATTATGAAAAATATTTTAGTGCTGCTTTTAATCGATCTTCCAATTCTAAAGAGAATTCACTTGGGATTGACTGAATAGCAGCTTGTGCTTCTACGATACTATAACCTAAAGCAGTGAGTGCGTCTAAAATCTCAATATCTGTATCTTTAATACGGGATGAGACTAAACCTATTCCAGATTCAGATTGGATTCTACCTTGAAGGTGAATAATTATTTTTTGAGCTGTTTTTTTTCCAACACCAGAGACTCGAGCAAATATTTCAGGTTGTTCTGATAGGACTGACTGATTTATTAAATCCAAAGAAATTGTTGTCAAAATAGACAAAGCCATTCTTGGACCAACTCCAGACACGCCCAATAGCATATTAAAATATTGTTTTTCAATTTCAGATTCAAATCCGTATAAGGAAATTGCATCCTCGCGTACAATCATTTGAGTATATAAGAAGAATATATCGCCAACCCTGGATTTATTGACTGTCTCATGTGTTGTAAAAATTTGAAAACCCAAACCTTCAACTGAAATCAAAAGATAATCAGAACCCTTATTTATTACTTTTCCTTGAATGGATGCAATCATTTTGCCTCACTTAATTGGGTTGTTTTGATTATATATCTCGTACAAACAAATGCCTGTCGCAACAGCTAAATTTAAAGAATCGCTCTTTCCTGCCATTGGAATGCGAACAATACTTGTGCAAACAGAGAAAAGTTCTTCGGAAAGTCCTTCTCGTTCACTTCCCATCAGGAGAATCATATTTGGGGGGTAACTTGCAAGTCTGAAATCAATGTTCCCAGAATCACTCGAACCAATCACCAAGATTTGGTTCTTCAATACATAATCTATAAATTCTTTTGATGTTATATGAATTATTTTTAAAGAAAACAAAGCACCCATGCTACTTCGTACAGCGCTAATATCGAATGGATCCACACAATGATTGATCAAAACGATACCTTTCGCTCCTACAGCATCTACTGTACGAAGAACAGTTCCTAAATTTCCTGGATCTTGAATTCGGTCTAGCGCTACCCACACACCACCAGCTAATATATCGCTAATTGAAAAAGATTGTTTCTCGACAATGGCTGCCAAACCTTGAGGACCATCTTTAATCGAAATTGATTTAAATACATCTTTGTCAATTTCAATTAGATTCACGTTTTGCTTACGTATTGAATTGACTAATTCCCTTGAAAAATCATTCTTTAAAAGTTCTGATGAATATAACAAATCTGTTATTTTCCATTTGCTGGAAAAAGCCTCACCAACGATTCGGACTCCTTCAATGTAAAAAACATTATTCAAATCCCGAAATTTGCGATCATGCAATTTTCTTACAAACTTTATTTTAGGATTAGACGTACTTGTGATTATTTCACTCATAAAGATCCATGATACGCTTGCTGTGTAAATGGCAAATTGCTATGGCTAAAGCGTCCGCAGCATCATCGGGTTTAGGTAAAGTTTTTAGATCCAAAATAGATTGAACCATAAACTGAACCTGTTTTTTTTCTGCAGCGCCATATCCAGCAACCGCTAATTTGATTTCCATTGGAGTGTATTCGGCGATTGGAATAAAATTTTTTGACAATGCTAATAAAATCACACCGCGCGCTTGTCCTACAGATATTGCTGTGGTCACATTTCGCCTAAAAAAAAGTCTCTCAACCGCACATGAAGAAGGGTGAAAAGAACTTACTATTTCTGTCAGCCGGTCATAAAGAATAACCAACCTCTTATCCATTGGTATATTTGCAGGTGTAGAAATAACTCCATATTCAAGAGTTCTCAATCCTGATTGGGTTTCAACGATCAGTCCATAACCTGTTGTTGCTGTCCCTGGATCAATTCCCAATATACACATTGATTAGGATCTTTACTCCATAGCCTCCATGGCTTCATCAGAAATCCGGACATTTGAAAACACATTGACAATATCATCCAGTTCTTCAAGCATTTCAATAACTTTCATCACCTGGACTGTTTCTTCCGTTCCTAATTCAACTTCCTGATTCGGCATCATCCGAATTTCATTTACCTCAGGGCTAATCTTTGCAGCAACTAACCTGTCTGTGATAATTTTAAAATTTTCAACTGGCGCTAAAATTTCAATCATGCCTTCTTCGTCTGAGATATCATCAGCACCACAATCAAGAGCCATCTCAAAAATCTGATCAAAATCTAAACCTTCACTAGGGAATGAAAAATATGCAACCCGATGGAACTGCCACCCTACAGAATTTTGTTCGCCCATCGTTCCATTGGAACGATTAAGGATATGTCTGATTTCTGCAACCGTTCGATTTCGATTTTCAGTAAGACACTCAATCATTAATGCAATTCCGTGGGGAGCATAACCTTCATACATAATTTCTTCGTATGCCCCTTCTTTTGATTCGCCTGTTCCCTTTTTAATTGCTCGTTCAATATTTTCTTTGGGCATATTCACTGTTTTAGCTTTGTCAATGGCCAACCTTAATCGTACATTTGCACTGATATCTCCACCACCCTCTTTTGCAGCCATAACAATTTCACGCGCGACCCTTGTAAATACCTGTCCTCGTTTTGCATCAGCAGCGCCTTTTTTTCTTTTGATGGTTGACCATTTTGAATGCCCAGACATAGTTTTACTCCTTAAAAATTTTGCACTTCAAATTTTGAACATTATACCATGCAACAATTCTCTGATAAATTCTATATAGATAAATGGATGTTGTTTTGTTAACATAAAATGATTAATGAATAATCTCTTTAAAATTGATAATTTCAGGTCGGGCAACAATTACAAGACGATGGGTATTCGAATTGTATGGCCAACAAGTAATTAAAGTAACTCTTTCATCATTTGACATTAACATCCATTTCGCATTATCCAATCTCTGTTCGAGGGATACATCTCTTTCAGGAAGGATCATGATATTCGTGATGATATAAGAAAATCTTTCATCTGAATTTCCGTATAGAATAATACGATCACCTTCTTTGGTCTTATCTAAGTTTTTAAATACTTCGCCATGCACATTATGGTGCCCAATCAATACAGTGTTACCAACCGTTCCAAGACTTGCACTGTCTGTCTGCCATCCTGCTGCGAATTCATCCGGAGCAAACCATTGTGAAAATTGTTTTTGATCAATTGTAATTTCATCCTTTTTGGATTTGACGATTGGTGCGTCAAGATTTATTGATGAAATATAAATTCTGGTTGGAATTATCCGTATTTGAGGAGTCGGTGTTGGATTTTTCCCATCATCCGTTACCTCAATCTGCAATGGAAGAAATCCTTCTTGATCGATTTCTTCTACCGGTTGAACAGTCTTTAGAATAGTATTTTGTGTTTTGTTTGGTGTTTCGGAATTAGCCAAAAGCTCATTTGGTATTTCTTCAAGACTTAGAAAATTTGAATCTAAATTCATCTCGATCCATGCGGTCCGAATTTCTTTTGCAATGCTACCAAAATTTACATTGGAAAGTGTCCGAATATCGATTATGTTATTTATCAATGCAAATACGAACAACAACGATCCCAATAATACGAGGAGCTTATTTTTCATAGAAAACCTGATGGTTCTGAGACTCTTTAAGTACCTTTAAAGAAATATATTTCGATTTTTATTTTGTAATCAAGTAATATTAAAACTAATTTTACTTTAAATAAAAACGAGCACTGACTAGATACAACAGTGCTCGTTTTTTTTCTAACTTTCTAATCGTTTTCGAATTCCTTGCAAAACCATACCAATGCCCAAAAATGCTAATCCGAAATTAAAAGACGCTTTTTGTAAATGACTTGTTGAAGTCTTCATCGAATAATCAGCTCCAGTTACAGGAATTAGTACCGATGGCGTATCAAGTTGAACTGGAGGGGGAAGCGTTTGGACTACTTCAGTGCTCGTGGGGGTTTTGATTGGTTCTTCAGTCGTACTAACAGTAGTAGGAGTGATTGGAGTCTCAAGAAGAGGTGTTGGTGTTGGATTTTGAGGAGTCAATGTAGGAGTCTGAGGTGTCGCAGTTGGATCCTGAGGTGTGTTGGTCAATGTTGGGGTAACCGGTGTATTGGTCAACGTAGGGGTACCAGGAGTATTGGTCAACGTTGGAGTAACGGGTGTGGTCGTCACCGTCGAAGTTGCAGGTGTGGTCGTAACCGTCGAAGTTGCAGGTGTGGTTGTAACCGTCGAAGTTGCAGGTGTGGTTGTCACCGTCGAAGTTGCTGGTGTGGTTGTCACCGTCGA
>PHBS01000211.1 GCA_002841995.1 Chloroflexi bacterium HGW-Chloroflexi-8 | reverse complement strand
ATTCAGATAGGAATTGAAATTTTAGTGATAAGGTTAATCTTCATCAACATTGTGGCTACATTAGTGGAATCGCTTCCAATAAAAGATATAGACAACCTTACTGTTCCTTTAGCTGCTATTGTAATAGGTCTTCTACTTTTTTAATATGAGGAAAAAATGATTAGACTTGATGGCAATAATTTAACGATTGAAAAAATCAATTCTGTAGCACGAGATTATGAAAAAGTGAGTTTGTCCGAACAAGGACTTTCCCAAATAGAGAAGTCGAATAATTTGAAGAACAATATTTTGGAATCGGGTTCGCCAGTTTATGGAATCAATACCGGATTTGGAATTTTTTCAGACAAAAAAATTGCAAATCACGATTCAGCAAAATTAAGCAGAAATTTGATTTTAAGTCATGCGGTTGGAACAGGTAACCCGCTTCCAAAAGAAATTGTCAGAGCTGCAATGCTAGTTCGTGCTAATACATTAGCCAAAGGTTTTTCTGGCGTAAGAAAAGAAATTGTCGAAACACTCATCAAAATGTTAAATAAAGATTTAGTTCCAATCATTCCATCGCAAGGCTCTTTAGGATCCTCAGGTGATTTAGGACCATTATCACATATGGCATTAGTTTTTACCACAGATGAAAAGGATCTGGAGCGTGAGTCTGGTTTTGCAGAATTTGAAGGAAATATTATTTCTGGAAAATCTGCAATGGAAAAAGCTCATATTGATCGATTGATATTAGGTCCAAAAGAAGGCTTAGCAATTAATAATGGTGCAACTTTTTCGGCTGCAATCATGGCATTATGTGTCTCTGATGCGAAGAACCTATTAAATCATTCAGAAATTTCATTGGCTTTAAGTTTAGAGGCGATGTTGGGTTGTGACTCAGCTTTTGATGTGAGAATTCACGAAGCACGTGGACAATTAGGTCAAATCGAAGTTGCAAAACACGTACGGGAATTGATTGTGGATTCAGATTTTGTAAATTTGTCAGGAAGAGTACAAGATGCATACTCACTAAGGTGTGCACCACAAGTTCAGGGGATTGCACGCGATACATTAAATTTCATTGAACAAATAATTACCCGGGAAATAAATGCTGCAACTGATAACCCTTTGATATTTGATCCTGGACTAGCTTTATCCGGAGGTAATTTTCATGGTGAACCTGTTGGTATCGCAGCTGATTTTCTTAGTATCGTAGTGACAGAATCTGCAGCAATATCTGAGAGGCGGATAAACCGAATGACAGATGCTAATTTAAACGGTGGATTACCACCTATGCTAGTCGATAATTTTGATGCTGCTGGTCTAAATTCCGGATTAATGATGCCTCAATATACCGCAGCAAGTTTAGTTTTAGAAAACAGTTCACTAGCCTATCCTGATAGTGTCCATTCGCTTCCAACCAGTGGAGATCAGGAAGACCATAACGCAAATGCAATGACTGCTGCACGCCATGCATGGGAAATTATAAATAACGCCTATCATGTCATCGCAATCGAACTATATACTGCTGCCAGAGCGATTGACTTAAGGAAAAAAATTATGCCTGATAAGAAATTGGGCAATGGAACAAAAAAAGCGTATGAAATTATCCGAAAAGAAGTCCCTTATCAAGCAGGTGACGCATTGTGGGGACCTGAAATAGAAAAAGTAAAGCAATTGATTTATCAAAAATCATTTGTACCTATTATTGATAATCTTATCAGTTGACAATAATTAATTATCCGATTATCTTACTGCTATGAATTGGTATTCAAAGAAATTTACAAGGCGAGATTTATTGAAGGGTGCCATTTATTTAGGTGGAGCTCTAGCACTTTATCCATATTTAAGTGTACAGGCAAAAATGGTTGAGTGGCCAGATGCTGAACGTTTAGGCAGAATTTGCATTGGAAAAGTTGACATTCGGTCCAAACCTTCGGTCAATGCTGCTTCATTAGGTGTTTTATATGAAGATTCGATTATTATTTGGTTGCGTGAGGTGGTTGGCGAAACTCCAGGTGGGAGAATTAGTGCAAGGTGGGTGGAAACCCCTGATGGATATATTTATGCCCCATCTGTACAACCGGTTGGAAATTCAATTAACACACCAGTAACTGAACTTCCTGAAACTAGTGTTGGTAAAGGTTTTTGGGTTGAGGTAACAACTCCTTATGTAGACATGGTTTTGGATAATCCTCCCGCAAGATCTCCTGGGCTTAAGGAGATTCTCTACCCACGCCTATATTATAGTCAGGTGATTTGGGTGGATGATGTTCGGGTTGGCCAAGACAATCAAGTTAAATATCGGATTAATGAACGTTATGGGTATGGAGATTTATTATGGGCAGATGCTGCAGGATTACGTCCCTTAACTGCAGAAGAATTGACACCACTATCACCGGACGTAGAAGACAAGAAAATAGTGATTCAAGCAGCCCCAAAGCGACAAATTCTGAGTTGTTATGAAGGAAAAAATGAAGTTTTTTACTGCCAAATTTCGTCGGGTGCCAAATGGAATTCTTATGGTGAATTAGTTGAAGAATGGGGTACTCCGGTTGGTCCACATCCAATTTACAGGAAGTTTATTTCTGTTCATATGAGTGGTGGAGCGACAGGTGTTGGATATGACTTACCCGGTATTGCATGGACGAGTATGACAACGGGCGGAGTAGCAATTCATTCGACTTTTTGGCACAACGATTATGGCACACCTCGATCTCATGGTTGTATTAATGCAAGACCAGAGGATTCAAAATGGATTTTTAGATGGACTTCTCCTTTAGTTTCTATGGATCCAGGTGAAGCATCGGTTACGATGCCTGGTGGTACTGTGTTCGAAGTCTATGAGGATTAACTTCTAATGAATCTGTCATTAGGTTTGGCGTTTTTGGCGGGTCTCGCATCCTTTTTATCTCCATGTGTATTTTCACTGGTCCCTGCTTATGTAAGTTATTTAAGTGGACAGTCGATTGCTGCGATGAAAAATAACCAGGATAGTGCAAAAAAACTGGAGACATTCACTCATGGTATAGCTTTTGTTTTGGGTTTTAGCCTTGTTTTTATATCATTAGGACTTACTGCATCCGCAATTGGAGGTGTTCTTTATTTCTTGAGAGATTACTTGGCTAAAATCGGTGGTATCGTTGTTGTTATTTTCGGACTGCACTTGACCGGAATTATTCGAATTCCATTTCTAGAATACGATGTAAGGGTACAATCTCAGAGACCAGGGGGAAGAACTTACATATCTTCTTTTTTAATGGGTATATTCTTTTCCGCCGGTTGGTCACCTTGTGTGGGTCCAGTTTTGAGTGCTATTTTGACAATGGCTATCCAAGGTGACTCACTTGCTGATGGTACTAAATTGCTTTCGGCATATTCTGCAGGATTAGCAATACCTTTCTTAATTGCAGCCCTGGGAATTGGGTGGGTGACGAAGATTTTACAGCGATATAGTAAATTGACTCATTATATTGAAATTATCATGGGAGTGATATTAATCATTGTGGGTATCATGTTGTTCTTTGGTGTTCTTGAAACACTCAACCAGTATGGTTTTTTTGTGGATTTGGGTTTGTAGATTATTTTGTGAGGAAAATTGATTAGCGTTGTTGTATATCATAGTCCAGAGAGTTTTCAGTGTGAACAATCTGTTTCAATTTTGAGGGAGTTGAAAGATGAATATCAATTTGAATTAGTGCTGATCAATATAAATGATCATTCGACCCTCAAAAAGAAATACGGTAAAGATATTCCCGTCGTTAAAATCGGTCCTTATACTCTCAGTGGTTTAATTGAAGAAAAAAAATTTCTCGTTACTCTACAGGCCGCTAAAGATCGAGAAAATCAATTAATAGATATTGGTGATAAGAAATATCAAAAGAGAATTGCGCAAGGAAGAAGTTTTTCGAACCTGGATGGTTTTTCGCTTTGGGTGTCGAAGTATTATATTTGGGTAATTAGTTTTTTTCTAATGCTTTATGTAGGATTACCTTTCCTGGCGCCTGTATTCCTTAAAAATGGATTAACACTACCTGCAAAGATTATTTACACTGTATACAAACCACTTTGCCATCAATTGGCATTTCGTTCATGGTTTCTCTATGGTGAACAACCTTTTTATCCCCGGAAATTGGCAGGGCTTGATCAGATTTTCAGTTATGAGGACATTACAAATTCAGTAAAAATTGATATTAGAGAAGCTCAAAGGTTTGTGGGTAACGAAATTGTTGGATATAAAATCGCCTTGTGTGAGCGAGATATCGCTATCTATGCGAGTATGTTGTTATTTTCTTTGGCTTATATTCTTTCCAGAAATAGAATTAAATCTTTACCATGGTATGTTTGGCTCTTCATAGGTCTGGTTCCTATTGGGATCGATGGTGTAACACAATTGCCTGGTTTAGCATCAAATTTACCTTCCTGGATAATTTTAAGGGAAAGTACTCCTTTATTAAGAACTGTCACCGGTACGTTATTTGGCTTAACGACTGCCTGGTATTTGTTTCCACTCATTGGGGAAAGTATGAATGAGACAAGAACAATTTTGGAAGAAAAAAA
>PHBS01000026.1 GCA_002841995.1 Chloroflexi bacterium HGW-Chloroflexi-8 | reverse complement strand
ATTGAAATAAATGCTGAGTCAAACTGTGGCAAATGAATCTGAACAATATCGTGTTCACGTATTAATTCTGCCGCTAAAGAACTAAAAGTTGGCATCACGACACCTTTACTGATCTTTAATAAAACTGGCGCACGGACTATTCGAACTTTATTTACTACTTCGACAAGCGGTAGGTTCTTTTCGTGCCGGCTAGTTAATACCGTTACCTCATGTCCATGTTCAATAAAGGCATTCGCTAGTAGTTCAGCATAAATTGTTAAACCAGAAATATTTGGCCGATAGTAAGTTAAGACAATTAATATCTTCATGATTCATCTCAGAAACAAATGCTGATTTTCTTCAACCCATTTTGTTAACTTTTGAATGCCCAATTTTACTGATGTTTTTGGATTCCATCCAAGTATCTTTTCAGCTTTCCGGATATCACTAACATATATTTTTTGATCTCCTGGACGCCAATCTTTAAAATTAACAGATAAAGGTTTGTCGAGAATATCACTTAAAATTGGTCCGAAATCAGCCCATACCGACATCGTGTTTTCAATACCACCACCAATATTAAACACTTTCCCTCTTGATTCTTCGTTTTTACTAATTACAAGATCATAAACATCAAGCAAGTCCTCAATATAGAGTAAATCGCGGACCTGTTTTCCGTTTCCAAAAATTGAGATTGGCTTTCCCATGATGGACGCAATAATAAACCAGGCTACCCAACCTTGATCTTCAATACCGAATTGTCTTGGGCCATAAATACAACTTTGTCGTAAGACTACCGAAGGTAATCCATAAATTCTTGCATAATCTCGTACATATTGGTCTCCACTTCCCTTTGAACAACCATATGGGGAATGGAAATCCAATAATCTCGCTTCTGAAATTCCAAATGGAAAATCCTGATAAGTGTATTGGGATTTTCCCTCAAGCACAACCAAATCATCCATACCGCCATAAACTTTATTAGTAGATGCGTAAATAAACACAGGTTGTTTTCCAGAAAGTCTGGCTGCCTCCAGAACGTTAAAGGTTCCCAAGGCATTTACTTCAAAATCATCACGTGGATTAACGACTGAAGTTGTTACTGCTACCTGACCCGCCAGGTGAACAATGACATCTGCATCTTGTGCAGAGACTTGTATTTGATTTTGATCGCGTATATCAGCCTGAACAAAGTCGAAGGATTTATTGCCAAACTCAGCGTATAACCATTCAAGATTTTTTTCAGTGCCTTCACGAGAAAGATTGTCAAAGATTCTAACGTTTTCACCCCGGCTCAATAACCGGTGGCAATAATTAGAACCAATAAAACCTGCCCCACCAGTAATAAGATAATTCCTACTCATGTTTCTCTCCCGAAAGTTCAACCTCATGTTGCAATTCTTTTTGTTCCAATAAATTTGTGAAAAGACCGCGTATTGAATACCCATCTTTCATAAGCGCAAAAAAACCTATCCCGGCTGTAATCAAAAATTGAGCGATATGCATAAGAAGCGCGTATGCCAACGCAGTTTCCTGGTTTACTTTAAACAAATTCAATGCTGCAACGATTGATGATTCAAAAATACCTAACCCTGCTGGTGCCGAAGGGATTGCCACTCCTAGTGCTAAGATTGTATTCGTAAAAGCTCCCCACCAGATTTTTGGGTTATCGACCAACAAATACAACAAAACTGAATATTGCACAAAACTAACCAACCAGGACCCGAAAATTCCCAAAAATCCGCTCACGATTTGTGAAGGACTTTGTAAAGATTGAAACCCATCCAAAACCGAAATTGCAAAAGGTAATATATATTTTTTAATAATTGAATTTCTATTACCAATTTTGATAAAAAAAGATTTAACTTTTGTTGTATTTTTAGTGATAAAGAATAATGAAATGAGGCAAGAAATAACGATACCAAGAATAATCCATGCGATATTCTTTACCCAATCCATACCCACTGCAAATGGTAAGAGAAGCAAAAGGAATATTGCCAGGATGAATAAATCAAAAACCCTTTCAATAACGATTGTCGACAAAACTTTTCCTGCGTTTACTTTCATGGTGGTACCCATGAAGACTGCCCGGCTGACTTCACCTAACTTAAAAGGAAAGATATTATTTATAAAGTAACCTTCATTTAATTTAAGAAAGGTTTGCCAATAAGTAGCTTTCTTTCCTAATAATGCTCTCCACCCAATCGTTCGAACAAATAAAAAACCGGAAGTGAAAAGGATCATTAAAATAAAATAAAAAATATTCGTATTTCGTAAAATTTCGATTGAATTCCCAACGTTTACAAATTTAGTCAGGGCAATAATCGCTACCGCACTAATTAGCAACCCGGGGATCCATCTCAATAAATGATTAGGTTTTTTACCACTCAAGGCAGTATTGGATTTCAATCACCCTCCAACCTTAAAACTGCCATAAACGCTTCTTGGGGAATTTCCACATTGCCTACCATCTTCATGCGTCGTTTTCCGCGTTTTTGTTTTTCGAGTAATTTTTTCTTCCTGGTGATGTCGCCACCATAACATTTGGCGAGTACATCTTTTCTTAAAGCCTTTACATTAGCTCTAGAAATAATTCTTCCACTGGATGAAGCTTGTATTGCGACATCAAAGAGCTGTCTGGGAATCAACTCTTTTAATTTTGTTACTAAAGCCTGACCTTTGTGATATGCATTTTCTTTATGAACGATTGTCGCTAAAGCATCAACCGGTTCACCCCCAACCAGAACTTCTAATTTAGCCAGACTTTCCGGTCGATAGTTGGAGAACGAATAATCCATAGATGCATATCCCCTGGTTCGAGATTTAAGATCGTCAAAGAAATTTACGATAAGTTCAGAGAGTGGGATTTCCAAGTTCAATTGAACGCGATTACTCGAGGGATAATCCTGGTCAATATAAACGCCTCTTCTCTTTCGTACAAGTTCCATTACAGTTCCGTAATATTCTGTTGGGGTTATTATTTGGAGATTCATCCATGGTTCACGTATTTCAACGATATCACCTTCATCCGGTAGCAATGCTGGTGAATCAATTCGTAGTAATACGGCATTTTTTAGTTCAACTTCATATTCAACAGATGGCGCTGTTACAACAATATCCAGTTCATATTCTCTTTCAATACGTTCTTGAATAATTTCCATGTGAAATAATCCAAGAAATCCACAGCGAAATCCGAAGTTCAAAGCTTGAGAGGTTTCGGGAACAAAATCAAGGGCAGCATCATTTAACTGCAATTTATCCAATGCATCCCGTAAATCCGGGTAATCTTCACCATCAACAGGATAAATACCTGCAAATACCATTGGTTTTGGATGATGATAACCAGGTAAGGCCTCCGTTGCTGGTCTTTTAGTCAATGTGATCGTATCACCAACCCGACATTCTCCAACAGATTTTAGTCCAGTTGCAATATATCCAACTTCACCATCAACTAATTTCCCGATTGCACGCATATCCGGTGAAAAAACACCAACTTCAACCGGCCTAACATCTAAACCATTTGACATGATCCTAATATAATCAGTTGCATCCATTTCCCCTTCCATTACTCGAATATACGCCACGACACCTTTATAGGAGTCATAATGAGAGTCAAATACAAGGGCTCGCATTGGTAAATCACTTTTTCCTTTTGGAGGGGGGATTGTCTTTACAACCGCTTCTAAAACCATATCAACATTAATTCCACTCTTCGCAGAAATCTTAATAATGCTTTCTTTTGACACTCCCAACAGATTCGATATTTCTTCTGCAACTTCATCTGGTCGGGCCGAAGGCAAGTCAATTTTATTAATAACAGGTAAAATCACTAGATCTGATTCCAGTGCCAAATATAAATTTGCTAATGTCTGAGCTTCTATACCTTGTGAAGCATCCACAACTAACAATGCACCTTCACAAGCCAATAATGCACGACTGACTTCATAATTAAAATCTACATGCCCTGGAGTATCAATTAGATTTAATTCATAATTCAAACCATCGTCAGCAAGATAATTCATTCTGACTGCCGATGCTTTGATCGTGACACCTTTCTCTCGCTCAAGGTCCATCGTGTCAAGAATTTGTTCTTTCATATCGCGATCAGAAATAGTATGAGTCAACTGCAGCAGACGGTCTGCTAAAGTTGATTTTCCATGATCAATATGCGCGATAATACAAAA
Source organism: Chloroflexi bacterium HGW-Chloroflexi-8 (assembly GCA_002841995.1). GTDB lineage: Bacteria > Chloroflexota > Anaerolineae > Anaerolineales > Anaerolineaceae > UBA6170. The sequence goes on along the minus strand of PHBS01000026.1, from coordinate 27,382 downwards.
ATTTCGGATAAATTCTTTGTCCATAAGCGTATGAAGTATACCTCATAAAAAGAGTTCTCTTTGAGAATTATACAGGGGCGGAATCATCTTCAGTGAATATTTTCGACATAAATAATTCAATGTCGGACGTAGATGATTTTTGAATTTTAACTTTCTGTAAATGTACTAGAAATTCAATATTCCCCTTCGGTCCTTTTAACGGCGATAATAATAATCCTTTAATATCAAATTCTAAATTAAGAACATAAGTCAATATGTCATGAATAATTTTTTTATGAATTAATTGGTCGCGTATAACGCCGGCACCTTTAGCTGCTTCTTGCTTTCCAGCTTCAAATTGAGGCTTAATCAACGCAATTACATTTCCATCAAATGGTAACCAATCTTTGACACTTGGTAATAATGTCTTTAGAGAAATAAATGATGCGTCTATTGTAACTAAATCAATTTGATCCTGAAACTCTTTAATATATCTGGCGTTGGTTCTTTCCATGACGACAACACGTGCATCATTTCTCAATTTCCAATGCAAAATTCCATAACCAACATCGACTGCATAAACCCTTTTCGCTCCGTGCTGAAGCATACAATCCGTAAATCCACCAGTTGAGGAACCGAGGTCTGCGCAAATTTTATCTTCGAGATTTGTAAATCCAAAACTTTCCAAAGCTGGTTCCAATTTTTCTCCACCTCTGGATACAAATTTAGGTCCAGATTGGACTGTAATTTCAGATGTAAGATCCACTTTTGAAGCTGGCTTAAAAATCGGTTGACCATTGACAAGAATATTTCCAGCCATTACCAATTTTTGGGCTAAACTTCGTGACTCCACTAATCCGCGATCCGTCAACAAAATATCCAAGCGCTCTTTTTTCATCTGAAAATTTTACCTCAATCAACCATAAAACCTAAATTAGAACACCAAATTTTAACAATTAAAAATGAGATATGATAATATATTTTCATGTTTGCAGCCGTAATAAAAGAATTAAGAATTAAACAGTGGGTAAAGAATTTATTCGTACTTATTCCATTGGTCTTTGACCGCCAATTGTTAAATTCAGAAGCTCTCATAAGATCAACTATTGGATTCATTATATTTTGTCTGGTTTCATCCAGTGTATATATCATAAACGATATCATGGACATTGAAGCAGACAGACAACATCCGAAGAAAAAATATCGTCCGATTGCATCCGGAAAAATCCCTGTAAATATGGCTTGGATCATTTCTATTTTTCTGGTCTTGTTACCAACAATTACAAGTTTCTATCTTTCACCTTTTTTTGCGATCATAATCATCGTTTACTTTATTATTAATTTGGCTTACTCCAAAAAATTAAAACACTTAGTCTTAATTGATGTCATGATCATCGCTTCCGGTTTTGTCTTACGAGTTGCAGCAGGGGTTTCTTTAATTGTGGTGGAAAGATTTTCACCGTGGTTATATGTCGTGACAACGTTATTCGCTCTATTTTTGGCACTGGGCAAACGGAGAGGAGAATTAATCACTCTCGAAAATGGGAACTTCATCCAAAGAAAAGTATTAGATGGTTATACGGTACCATTCTTAGACCAATTAATAACTATTGTTTCCGCAACAACCATTGTTGCATATAGCTTATACACTTTTTCAGCCCCCAATCTTCCTGACAATCATACGATGATGCTAACAATTCCTTTCGCATTATATGGAATTTTTCGATATATCTACCTGGTTCAAGTAAAAAACGAAGGTAGTGCTCCTGATGAACTTGTCATGGTAGACCGACCATTACAAATAACTTTTTTGTTGTTTGTATTATCAGTTTTAATTATTTTTTACTTTTTTTAGATAATATGCCTGCAATCGTTGCAAAAGCTCCCGCGAAGACAATTTTGGTCGGAGAACATGCGGTTGTTTACAACCAACCTGCAATTGCTTTTCCGATTAATCAGATCAAAGCAAAAACGACAATTTTAGCAAACCCCAACGGGCAGCCAGATGAAATCATTTTTCATGCTCAGGATATTTTCCTGGATACGAATTACATGGAATTACCTGGAGATCATCCTTTTCGAGTTGCAGTAGATATTATTAAGAAAGAAGCACGTATTCATCATTATCCTGCTTGTACAGTTCGAATAAGTTCGGAGATACCAATTGCAGCCGGTTTAGGATCTAGTGCCGCAATCTCGGTTTCATTAGTAAAAGGATTAAGCCTTTTTGTTGGGCTAAAGTTAAACAATCAAAAAATTGCTGACCTGGCTTACCAAATCGAAATTAAATATCATGGAACACCTTCAGGGATCGATAATACTGTTATTTCTTTCAATCAACCCATATATTTTATAAAAAATAAGGGATTTCACATCATCAATCCCAAAGAAAACCTGACATTCGTTATCGCAAATAGTGGCATCCTTGGGAATACTAAAGAAGCCGTTTCAGGCGTCAAAAAAAGGTGGCACCAGAACCAAGATCAATACAATGAGTTATTTAACAAAATTGGACAAATTGTTGCTAACGCAGAAAATGCAATTATTTCCGGAGATATAAAATATCTGGGAAGTTTGTTGACAGAAAATCATAAAATATTGACACAAATTGGAGTCTCACATCCTATACTTGATACAATGGTCAAAGTAGCAATTTCATCTGGTGCTCTCGGGGCTAAACTCTGTGGAAGTGGCCTTGGTGGAAACATGATTGCATTAACACCACCAGATTTGGCAGAAAAAATTGCTGGTCAACTGGAAAAAGCTGGTGCAGTTCAAACGATTATCGATGTAGTTCAAAAGGCAAAAAATGAATGAAGTAGTTTTTATAAAATTGGGTGGATCTTTAATAACCGATAAAAGTACACCTTTAACGCCAAATATTAATAATATTAAATTTTTGAGCGAAGAACTTGCAAGATTATTCGAAAACCATCCCGAGACACAATTTATATTGGGTCATGGATCTGGTTCATTTGGACATCATGTGGCTAACCAATATCAAACACGAAAAGGTGTTTATTCGAATGAACAATGGAAAGGCTTTTTGGATGTTTGGCAAGCGGTCAGGGAACTTAATAATCTTGTAATGCTGGAATTTCAAAAGTTGAAGTTTCCTTGCATTGCAATACCTCCATCTGTAACTTTTTTGGCCAAGAATGGTAAACCACAAAAATTTTTCTTCGAAGTAGTTGACCAGGTAATTAAAGCAAAATTGATCCCAGTTGTTTTTGGAGATGTTGTTTTTGATTCCGTTTTAAATGGAACCATTTTTTCAACCGAAGACGTATTCTTCCATTTAGCACATCGCTACAAACCAGGAAAAATATTATTAGCAGGTATTGATGATGGAATTTTCGCAGATTTTCCAAATAATTCACAATTAATTGAAAAGATAACGCCAGAAAATTTCCCTGAACTAATGAAATCCATCGGTAAGTCCAGAAATACCGATGTAACCGGTGGAATGATTGATAAAGTGACAATCATGATTGGGCTATTAAAAGACCTTCCAAATTTACAAATTGCGGTCTTTTCTGGTAGACAATCTGGAATTCTAGAAAAGGCGATGGCGCATCAAAAAATTGGAACCTGGATAGAACAGGAGTAAATATGACGATCTATAACCTTGAAATGCTCGAGAATATTGAGGATAAAATCTTAGCTCCTTATGGAATTCACAGCAAAAATTCCAAAGGCCGACTTTATCCGGATCACGAACCCGATTACCGAACTAAGTTTCAAAGAGATCGCGACCGGATTATTCATACATCTGCATTTCGACGTCTAGAATATAAAACACAGGTATTTATAAATTACGAAGGTGATCATTATAGGACACGCTTAACGCATACCCTTGAAGTTGCACAAATTGGTCGCACAATTGCTCGAGCATTGGGTGCAAATGAGGATTTGGTAGAAACTATTTGCCTCGCTCATGATTTGGGACACTCACCATTTGGACATTCTGGAGAAACGACATTAAACCGATTATTGGTAGATGTTGGTGGATTCGATCACAACAAACAATCTTTTAGAATCGTCACTGAATTAGAAAAAAGATATTCTGAATTCCCCGGGTTAAATCTCTCCTGGGAAGTTTTAGAAGGAATTGTAAAACATGAATCTGAATATGATATCGCGGATGCAAAAAATTTCGATCCGGATTTGCGAGGCCATATTGAAGCTCAAATTGCGAATGTGGCTGATGAATTGGCTTACACAGCGCACGATTTGGATGATGGTCTTCGTTCTGGATTAATCTTTCCAGATATGCTATCAGGAATTGAGATCTGGGAAATTCTTTGCATGAATGCTGATTATCATGGCGGTGAGCTGGATGATTTAATGCGTCACACAATGATTCGAAAATTAATTGGCATAGAGATCAGTGATGTTTTGGAAACAGCAGAAAAAATAATCCGTGATAATTCCATTCGGTCAGTTGAACAAGTTCAAAAAATGAATTTTAATGTGATCGTCTTTAGTGAGGAAATGACCCGTAAGAACCGCAAGTTAAAAGATTTCCTTTATTCAAACCTCTATCGTAATTATCGGGTTCAAAGAATGTCTGTAAAAGCTGAAAGAATACTGACCGAGCTATTTGAATTATATATGAAGGAACCTCTCATTTTGCCAAAACACGTTCAAATAAAAATAAATGATCAACAAATTGAACGTGTTATTTGTGATTACATCGCTGGTATGACCGACCGATATGCTATCGATGAATATAATAAGCTGTTTGATCCAACGATATTACCATGATAGAATTTGCTTCACTGTAAACCTAATCAGATTGGATGGAACGAAATGGCTGAAACATCATATCTAACTTCAGAAGGCCGGGAAAAACTTAACCAGGAATTGATAAATCTTAAAGGTCCTGCCAGGGATGAACTTGCAAAAAGGTTAAGAGAGGCAATTCAAATGGGTGACCTTTCCGAAAATGCCGATTATATTCAGGCAAAAGAAGATCAAGGCTTTCTTGAAGGCAGAATTCAAGAATTAGAACAAATACTGAACCATGTTGTAATCATCGATGACAAAGAAAAAACCAGAGAAACAGTAGATATTGGGTCTACAATTACGGTTCAAGAATCTACTTACCCTGAAGAAATATATTTTCTTGTTGGACCTAAAGAAGCTGATCCGTTAAATGGGCGAATTTCATATGAATCTCCAATTGGCAAGGCTTTACTGGGTCACAAGATTGGAGACAAAATTAAAATAGAAACTCCCGGGGGTTCTATTCATCTAACCATCAAAAAAATCGATTAAAAATTGATCGATTTAATAAAATCCGAATAAATAAGTGAAAAAAATAGGCTGATCACTCTAAGAGGATCAGCCTATTTTCTTATTTTATGGTCTGTTTATGGTTTTGGCCAAACTGCCAATTCCAGTGTAATCCGATCGACAAAACTGTTTTCAGGTAAAGCTCCTTGACCATAATTCATGTCGACCACTCTGGCTTCTAACTGTAACGTCGCGGTTTCAAGCATCACACGTCCACCTGGTTGCAACAAAACGGGTTCACCTTTGGAGGCTAATCGCTGCGAAATTGCCGGATCATCCCAGGCATGCTGGCTCATTAAAACTTTTGTGACAGTCTGGATATCATTTTTATCAAACAACCAGACTTCAAAGGCTGTAATTTTCTTTGGTTCGCCAACACCTATTGATTCAGAAATACCAACACCACATTCTCCCATAAATTCGCCAGACGGAGAATCGATGCTAAATGAATCATCATAAAGGTCATCACCAGTCACGTAAGTGCTCATAAATTGAGCAATGGGTGGCTCAAGACCAGTATCCTCAAATTTTGTTGCATTTTCATTCTGAGGTGTCACTTGTTGTTGACCCGAAAAAACATTTCGGTTGGGAGTTCCACCAATTTTCTTATTTCTAAAAAAGAATATGTAGATTAATGCAGCCCCGATTAAGAGCGTTACCAGGCATAATATCCCAACCAACACAAACGGTTTAACACCTGATGCACTTTCTTCTTGTTCGACAACGTCTTGAGTTCCAACAGGTAATGGAACACTGACGGCACCAAGTGCAGCTTTAAATATATCGATATCTCCTGAAGTTAATCCACAATCGCCTGGAAGTAAGGAATTTAATTTTGATTCACTGACTTCTCCTAATCCCTCAAGCCTTGATTTTGCAACGACTGCGTCACCAGTTTTTGAAAAAGATTCTGCGACCATACAAAAATAATCATTCTTAATATCTGATCGTAGATAGGAAGGATCTGCATCTTTCCATTGAACAGGCATTAGACCCCATCCTAAAACTGGAAGGCCAATTATCAATCCCAAAACAAACCCAATCACTGCAGTGATTAATGGTTTTTTGATTAGCTCTTGGATTTTTTCCATATTTCAACTCCTAGTGGTTCAACAATAGAAACCAGACTCAATAAGATTATTGTAGAACAAAGCTACTATTGATGCAACTTAATTCAGGCTTCTTCTTCAGAGAATTGTTGCAAATCTTATGCCATGTCATCACTGTCTAGTGGAAGAACTAATTCCTGCAAAAAAGTCTCATTACAACTCACACATTGGAATTCTCTTTTGTTAATTACAACCAATAAATTTCCACAATTTGGGCACGGTTTGGCGACAGGCAATTTCCAGGAAGTAAATTGGCATTCAGGATAATTAGAGCATCCATAAAAGATGCGACCTTTACGAGTCCTTCGAATGACGATATCACCCTTCTTACATTCAGGGCAAGTCACGTCTATTTTTTCCAAAATTGGTTCAGTATATCGACATGTTGGAAAATTACTACAGCTAATAAATTTTCCAAACCTTCCAAAACGAATAACCAATTCATGTCCACACTGTGGACAAGCACGCCCAATGTGCTCCAACTCAGTTTTTGTTTCCGGCATTTCTATTTTTGCTTTCTCAACTTGAGGAGCGAATCGTACATAAAATTCTCGTATTACATCTTCCCAGACTTTTTCTCCGGATGCAACCAGATCTAAATCAGATTCCATTTTTGCTGTAAAATTTGGGTCAACGACTTCATCGAAATGATCAACTAGCAAATCGTTTACAACAAATCCTGTTTCAGTGGGTAATAAGCGTTTCTTATCCCGATCGACGTAACCTCGTTCCTGAATAGTTGAAAGAATTGGGGCGTAGGTGGAAGGTCTGCCAATGCCATATTCCTCCAGTACTTGTACGAGAGAAGCTTCGGTAAATCTAGGCGGAGGAACAGTGAAATGTTGTTCAGGAATAATACGTAATAATTCCAGTTTTTGACCATCTTCGAGATTAGATGGTAGCATCACGTCTTCGCCATTTCCATTAAGTTTATCTTCATCTTTTGCTTCCTCATATACCACGAGGAATCCAGGGAAGCGTAATGTGGATCCGGACGCACGAAACTCGTAAAGGTGATTAATTCCTTTAGCGAAAATCTCCAATGTCATCGTATCAAAAATTGCTGCAGCCATTTGAGAAGCGACAAATCGTTTCCAAATTAATTGGTACAACTTAAATTGATCAGTTTTTAATTTGCTTTTTATACTTTCCGGAGAACGAAATACAGATGTTGGTCGAATTGCCTCATGGGCTTCTTGTGCTTTTACAGCCCTTGTTTTATGCTGAACGGGTTCATCTGGTATATATTCTTTCCCATATTTTTCTTTAATGTATTTCTGGGATTCTGCTTGTGCGATTTCAGATATATTGACTGAATCAGTACGCATGTATGTAATTAAACCTGTATTTCCGCCATCACCGACATCAAGACCTTCATACAATTGTTGCGCTAATGCCATCGTTCTACGAGCAGTAAATCCAAGTTTTCTGAATGCTTCTTGTTGTAAAGAACTTGTAATGAATGGGGCTGGAGCCTTTCGTTTGCGCTCTCCCTTTTTTACTTTATTTAATTGAAATTGGGCTTTTTCTAAATCCCCAAGGAGAGGTTCAACAATCTCCTTGTTATCCAATTTAGCTTCTATATTATCTATTTTGAAAAGTTTCGCAATAAATGATTTTTTTGCTTCAAGGGTTCTTAATTCAGCAGCAATAGTCCAATATTCAACTGGAATAAAATCATCAATTTCGCGCTCTCTCTCGACAATCATCCTTAACGCAACAGATTGAACCCGACCAGCAGACAACCGAGAACGTACTTTTTGCCATAATAATGGGCTGAGATTGTACCCAACTAATCGATCCAAAATTCTTCTGGCTTGTTGGGCATTGACGAGATCAAGGTCTATTTTTCTTGGTTCACGAAAAGCTTCTTCAATGGCAGGTTTTGTGATCTCATGGAAGACTACTCTTTGAATTCGAGTTGGATCGATTTCAGCAGCTTCAGTTAAGTGCCAGGCAATCGCTTCACCTTCGCGATCAGGGTCAGTTGCAAGGTAGATTTGTTCTGAACTTCGAGCTAATTGCTTTAATTCTTTTACTAATTGTCGTTTTTCATTGGGTACACGATATTTAGGTAGAAAATTCTTGTCAACATCGACTGATAGTTCGGATTTCAACAAATCTCGAACATGACCAATAGAAGCTCTTACTTTATATTGATTGCCTAAAAATCTTTGGACTGTCTTCGCTTTTGCGGGAGATTCTACGATAACAAGATTTCCACTGAGTTTTGGCTCTCTTTTTACTGTTTTTGGTGGGGTTAATTTTTCATGTTCAGGAGTCTTTCCAGTTCGGTATAGTACCGTATTACAAACCGGGCAAGAACCTTTAGTTACTGGAGCTCCTATTTTATTAAATGCAGCTTCAGGGTTATTTATTTCTCTTTTTGATTTACATTTGACACAATAAGCTTCCAAGATCAGGTCTCCTACAAATAATCCGTCATACCTTTATCATTTAGATATTTCACAATAGCCTTTACATCCTGGGCTTTTTCTCTTGAACAAACCAAAATTGAATTTCCTGCTTCGATAATGATAATGTTTTCCAGCCCAATTGTGGCGATTAGTTTTCCAGGCGTCTGCGAGTATACCAGAGAATTTTTTGTTTCAAAATTCAAATGGTCATTCCCTATGGAAATGTTTCCATTTTCATTACTTGAAATAACCTCAAATAAGGACTCCCAACTCCCAACATCATTCCACCCTAATCTAGCAGCTGGAATGACTACTACGTTGGACGCATTTTCCATTATGCCGTAATCAATGGTCTCAGCTTTTATTTTTTGCCATTGACCCGAAATAATATCGTCCAAATTCTCTTCTTCCATTGCTTTTTGAAGTCTCTGCAAGATTGAACTTAATTCAGGCATTTGCTTTTGGAATTCTTTCAAGATGATGTCGGTCTTCCAGATAAACATTCCTGAATTCCAATCATGATCTCCGCTTTCGAAAAATATCCGGGCTAATTCAATTGGTGGTTTCTCTTTAAATTTCCTGACATGAAATGCATTCACACCATCTATTTCAGTAAGAAAATCAGCATGTTCGATATAACCAAATCCAGTCGATGGATAAGTTGGTTTGATTCCTAAAGTCACTAGATAGTTTTTTTCTGCAATAGAATAGGCTATTTTTAGTAAATTGTGAAATTCTTGTATGTTTTGTATAAAATGATCGGCTGTTAAGACTGCCATCGTTGAACCAGGGTGCATTTGATTTAAGAATGAAGCCGCATAGCCAACCACCGATGCCGTCCCTTTAGGGAATGGTTCGATAAGATAATTTTCTTTTGGAATTTCCGGAACCAATCTTTGTAATTGATCTGCCTGCTCTGCAACAGTAACAACCAAAATATGATCATCTGCAAAAAGACCTTTCAGTCTATTCACTGACATCTGGAACAATGTTCCTTCACCTGTAAAATTCACAATTTGTTTTGGAGTTTTTTTTCTGGATAATGGCCAAAGTCTTGTTCCTCCCCCGCCAGCCATGATCACTGCAAAATAATTCTTGTTTTCCATTATGCTTGATATTCCTCGTTCTTTTCATGTATTGAAACATATTTCATCCCGCCAACTTGCCTTGCAACACCTTTTAATTCCAGGATGGAAAGATACGCAGAAACATGTGAAACTGGCAGGTGACTCATTTGTGTAATTTCATCGACATGTAGAGGTTCCTGAGATAGAAGATCCATAATTTGTTGTTCAAACATATCAAGAGGATTTGATCGTATCAAATCTTTTCGTTCTTGTATGAGTTCTACTTGTAAATCCTGCAATAAATCCCGAATATCAATTAATGGCTTCGCACCATTTTGAATTAGCCGATTTGTACCCTTGCTTTGAGGAGAAAAAATAGAACCAGGCAATGCGTAGACATCTCTGCCTTGATCTGCTGCAAATTCGGCTGTTATTAATGCGCCGCTTTGTTCACCTGCTTCAATCACAATTGTTGCACGTGACAGACCGGAAATTATTCTGTTTCGAGGTGGAAAATTACCGCTATCTGGGGAAGTACCCGGAGCATAGTCACTAATAACCGCGCCTTGTTGAATTATATTGTCTGCCAGCAGTTTATGCTCAGAAGGGTAGATCCGATCCACGCCACTTCCTAAAACTGCAAATGTTCGACCACCAGCTTCGATAACAGCTTTATGAGCAACAGCATCTATTCCCCTCGCCAAACCACTGACAACTGTTATTTTGTGGTCCGCAAGAGTTTTAGCAAATTCTTCAGTTGCTTGTCTGCCATAATGAGTAAGTTTTCTAGTGCCAACTATTGCAATCGCCCATTCATCTTCTAGTGTAATTGAACCTTTGATATAAAGGACTGGCGGTGGTTGGTTTATTTCGTTAAGTAATCTCGGATATTCGACATCATCCCGTGTTATCACCTGAATATTTTGGGAAATAATTTTTTGCCAATATTTTTCAAGATCAATTTGATTTCGAAGTTGAATGATTCTTTCACAAATTTTTGGATTAAGTCCAGTTTCACATAACGACTGGTACGGAGCATTCCAAGCTCTTTCCAGATCTCCAAAATAATCTTGAAGAGCTTGCATCCTTACCGCACCAATACCTTTAACCAGGTTAAATCCCACCCAAAAGATTTTTGAATCCATTTTTTTAATCCTGATTGAAATAGTTTAGCAGCTTCACCACCATGGTTTTATTTTTTACGTCGGTATTTAAAAGATTTTGTTTTAGGGCAGGAATTAATTCTTCCTTACCTTCTTTTCCAGTTATCACATATACATCATTAGCTCCTGTTTCCAGGATCTCAGTTAATATGCCTATATCATTACCACTTTCATCAAAAACATTCATGCCTAGTAATTGATGATGATAATATTCGCCAGCCGGTAAATCAGGCAAGGAATCAGTTTTCACGTAAACGGTCTCTTTACTTAATAACTCAACTTCTTCAATCGTATCAATTCCATCAAATTTTAAGATCAAACCTTTTTGATGTCTTCTGACCAAACCTATTGTTATAGGACGATAATCTTTCCCTAAGAAGACAATTTTCCCAGTACGAATCCGCTCTGGAAAATCAGTTGTCAAATACATTATTATTTCACCATTAAGTCCATGTGCTTTACCCAAATATCCAATTGTCAAGTATACAGGCTCGTCGATTTTTGACGAGCCTGTAAAATTTTGTTCTGGATCTGAATAAACCGGATTTTGAGTACTCATTTAGGTTCAACTACGTCTAAGGTTGCTTGTTTTCCCTCTCGAGCTGAAGCCACCCTTAGTAAAACCCTCATTGAATTAGCTACACGACCGCTTTTTCCAATAACCCGACCCATATCCTCTTTCGCAACCCTCAATTCAATTCGAGTTTTGCCACCAATCCGTTCCTGTCGGACTTGAACCTGTTCGGGATCATCGACTAGCGATCGCGCAATATATTCGATTAATTCTTTCACGATTTATGCCTTTCAAATCGAGGTTAAGGAGAAAAAAGTAAAGCGATTTATAAATTTATGCGTCTTGAAAAATTAAGAACGACCCTTTAATTTTTCTGCAGATTCCGCAAGTAAAGTCTCCACAGCCTCGCCTTTTTTAAAACGCTCGAATCTTTCCAACACACCAACACTTTTGAATAATTGTGCAACACTTTCACTAGGCTGAGCACCAACACTCATCCAATGATACACGCGGTCTTCCTGCAATGATATTGTAAATGGATTTGTTCTTGGATTATAAAAACCGATGTTTTCAATAAAACGACCATCTCGTGGGCTTTCTTTTTCTGCCACCATAATCCGGTAACTTGGTTGTCCCTTTAAGCCAATACGGCGCAATCGAATGCGAACCATTTATTTTTACTCCTGTCTTTTAATTATTTATCTGTATTCTACCCTATTAATTATGAACTTGCTTGCTTATTTTCATCAAGAGGGACGCTGAAGGAAGCGTTTTATGATGACTTTCACTTGCATATCAACCGAATAAACGCGGTAGACCACGCCCACCGGATTTTTGAAACGTTTTCATTAGCTTCTTTATATCACGAAATTGTTTGATTAGTCGATTCACATCTTGTACTTCAGAACCAGAACCTTTTGCAATTCTACGACGTCTGGAAGCATTTAATAAATCAGGATTTCGTCTCTCCTGTTTTGTCATCGAATTAATGATGGCTTCTGTTTGCTTCATTTGATTTTCTGCGTCTCTTGGATTGACGTTTTTTGCTACTTGACCAATGCTTCCTGGCATCATTTCAAGAATCTGGGACATCGATCCCATTTTCTTAATTTGTTTTAATTGACTGAGAAAATCCTCAAGTGAAAATTCACCGCTCATCATTTTCTCAGCTTGTTTTTGCGCTTCTTTTTGATCGAAAGCGCCTTCTGCTTTTTCAATTAACCCTATTACATCACCCATTCCAAGAATTCGCGAGGCTAATCTTCCCGGGTCGTAAGCTTCAATTGCATCAACACTTTCACCCGTGCTAAGAAACTTTATAGGCACACCGGTTACACTGCGTATTGAAATTGCTGCTCCACCACGTGAATCCCCGTCCATTTTTGCAAGGACAAGACCAGTAATAGAAACCGAGTCTCGAAACCCTTCTGCTACATGCAACGCTTCCTGTCCAATCATCGAATCAACAACCAATAATAATTCAACCGGGTTGACAATTTTTTGGATAGATTTCAGTTCGTCCATTAACATTTGATCCAGTTGTGATCGACCAGCAGTATCAATGATTACGACAGAATAACCACCTTTTTGAGCAAATTTATATGCCTCAGAACATACTTCAGGAGGTTTTTTATCCAATAAGGTAAAAACTGGAACGTCAATTTTTTCACCAAGGGTTTGCAATTGTTTTATGGCCGCAGGACGGTAAGGGTCAGCTGCAACTAATAAAACTCTTTCTCCCTGATTTCTTAACTTTTTCGCAATTTTCGCAGATGCAGTTGTCTTTCCAGAGCCTTGTAAACCAACCATCATAATTACATAAGGCTTCTGCCCGGTCAAATTAATTCTTGCTGGTTCACCTAATGTTTGTATTAGTTCTTCATTAACAATTTTAATAACTTGCTGACCGGGATTTAGAGCCTTGGACACTTCATGTCCGACCGAACGCTCCCGAACCCGAGCTATGAAATTTTTTGCAACGCTATAATGAACATCTGCCTCAAGTAATGCGAGGCGAACCTCACGCATAGCTGTATCAACATCGGCTTCGGAAAGTTTTCCTCTGCGACGCAATTGTTTAAAAATATCTTCTAGTCGACTTGTCAGGTTATCAAACATAATTTTCCCAATTTAAACGACCCATAAGGGCAATTCTGCGACCGTGATTTTAGTCTGTTCGAGATGAAAGGTCAAGGAATTAATTCAATTTTTAATAAATTTAGAGAATTCAGAAATATTTCCTGTTTTTTATAAATATATTATCAAGAATTTCAATCAGCGTATCTTTGAATACCTTCTGGTGTTTTTTCTGCAGAATAGAAATTTAAAATAAATCGGAGAATAAATGTCCAAAGTCATGATTGTTACCGATAGTACAGCTTATATCCCGGATGATATTTTATTCGGACTACCAATTCGAATTGTTCCATTACAAGTCATTTGGGGACAGGAACAATTTAAAGATGGAATTGATATCCAACCAAATGAGTTTTATGAACGTCTAAAAACCGCTAATGAGATGCCAAGTACTTCTCAAACAACACCATCCACTTTTAAGACACTATATGAGGAATTATCTGAACAAGGATATGAAATCTTCAGCATTCACATTTCCCAAAAATTATCAGGAACAATAGATTCGGCTTTTCAGGCAAAGGATCTTCTTAAATTAAAGAATATTGAAATTTTTGACTCTGAGGCGGCCGGAATGGCACTCGGTTTTCAAGTTTTGGCAGTAGCAAGGGCTGCAAATAATGGGGCAACCTTAAAGGATTGCTTAAAAATTGCTGAAAAAGCTAGAGATCAAACTGGTATTCTTTTTGCGGTCAAAACGCTCGAATTTTTACATCGCGGAGGAAGAATCGGTAGTGCAGCAAATTTGGTCGGTACTATGTTGAACTTAAAACCAATTTTGGAACTCCAAAATGGAAAAATCGAGTCCGTGGACAAAGTGCGAACAATGAATAAAGCTCTTGATAAAGTAGTTGATATGTTAGTCTCCAAAGTCCAGGACCACCAACCAATCCGAATTTCCATTCAACACGCCAACGCTTTTTCAGAAGCAGAACAGCTTTTAGAAAGAGTAAAATTAAAATTTCCCAATGGAAAATTAGCAGAGACTATGATATCAGAGGTCAGCCCAGTCATTGGTACACACACTGGCCCAGGTCTCTTAGGTATTGCATATATGTACGGCATGTAAAAATTGAATTTGTTTTAACAACTTATTCATTTCACAAATAAAAGTAAAAAATAAAAAGAGATTGCAGCAAAATGCAATCTCTTTTGACAATTATCCTTCGTTTCAATGACAGAGTTCTTAATTCTTCTCTTGTCGCTATATCTATTTTCAAATATCGCTAAAATAACATTATCCTAAATACAAATATAAGAGGAATTATGAAAAATTTTGAGTCCATTGGTGTGCAAATCCCTAATATCGTTCTACCTCAAAAAGAATTAGATTTGCAAAAATGGTCAGTTATCGCTTGCGATCAATACACCTCTCAACCAGATTATTGGCACACAGTCGAACAAATCGTTGGTAATTCTCCATCAACTCTAAATTTGGTATTGCCAGAAGTGTTTTTAGAGGAAGAAGATATTCAGGATCGAATAATTAAAACGCAAACGAATATGAAAAAATATCTTGAAGGGGATGTCTTTTTCGAACAAGAAGGTTTTATTTTAGTCGAAAGAACTGTGTCTGGAAAAACCAGGCATGGTATTTTATTAGCTTTAGATTTAGAAAAATATGACTTTAATAAAGGCTCACAAACTTTAATTAGGGCTACCGAAGGAACAATTATCGAAAGGCTACCACCAAGAATTAGAATAAGAGAAGACGCAATTCTTGAGTTTCCCCATATCCTGGTTCTAATCGATGACCCTTACAAAACTGTTATTGAACCATTGGTTACAAAAAAACCTTTACTCAGAAAGTTATATGATTTTGAATTGATGATGGGAAGCGGTCATATCAGAGGATTTTCGATTCAGGATCAGATTTTAGAAAGTCAAGTAATTGAAGCCCTTACTCAATTAGCGAATCCCGATTCATTTAGAAAAAAATATAATATTCATGATGAGCGTGGAGTCTTGTTATTTGCAATGGGAGACGGCAATCACTCATTAGCAACTGCAAAAGCAATTTGGGAAAAGCAAAAAGATATTGTCAGATTAAATCACCCCTCCCGTTATGCGTTAGTTGAAATTGAAAATGTGCACGATGAAGGTCTTGAATTTGAACCGATTCATCGGGTTGTGTTCAATTTACGTTGTGATCCTTTTGAATCCATGATTGATTTTTGGAACAACGATATTGAAATACAAAAAAACCTTTCAAAACAAGAAATGATCAAAATTATTGATTCAAATCTTGGTCATTCCCATAAATTTGGATTTATTTTTAAGAATTCTTTCTCTGTCATCAAAATAAAAAACCCTAAAAGTAATTTAATGGCTGGAGAATTACAAAATTTTTTGGATAAATGGGCATGCATTCCAAATGCGGATAAAATTGATTATGTCCATGGTGCCGACGTAACCTGTGATTTAGGCAACCGGGATGGTAATTGTGGCTTTTATCTTCCTGCCATGAAGAAAGATGATTTATTCAAAACCGTCATTTTGGATGGCGCGTTACCCAGAAAAACATTTTCAATGGGCGAAGCAAAAGAAAAAAGATTTTACCTTGAAGGTCGAAGAATAAAATAGATTTGTTACAACTTAAATATATTTAACCAAATCGGCTAAGATTTTTTGTAAGAGGTTCAACATGATGCCAGGGCATTTTGGTAAAAAGCAGCTCTTAGGAGTTGATCCAATCGATGTGCGATTTTTAGAAATTATTGCAAAACCATGGACCGATAAGAGAAGGATTACATTTCAAATCCGAATCCTTCCATTTAATCAAGCCCCATCATTAGGATTTTTGATTTCTGATCATCAGAATGATATTCTTTCCGAGGTGACAATTGTGGAAACTCAGGACAATGAAATTGAATTCACGATGCATATTCCTGAAAAAGAACATGTGCTTCCTCTCTCTTTAGAAGCAACCATAAAATACGAAGATCTCGGAATAGTTGATAATAGAACGATTACTTTTGTCTTATAGAATCTATAAAACATGAATAAGTATTCAAAATACACGTTTTTAATTTATGTATTTTGCTTTTTGTTAATATCTTGCAAACCTGATCAAGCCAAATCAAAACCGAGCATTTTGGAAACCAAAGAAAGTTCTTTTTCAGTTCCTGCGATCCCCACTCAAATTAAGACAACCTCGATGGTATCATCGAATTCACCAACAATCGAATATAAACCATCAATAATACCAGGATTGGAATCCGCAAAACTTGAAATAATTTCTCCATTGGAGTCTATTCCGGTCGAAGACCTCTTTCAGATTGTATCAAATCCATTTTACAACCCAACCAAAGGCCAGGATGATGGCCACCAGGGGGTTGATTTTTCATTTTATCAATACAAAGATTTTTCAAGTATCAACAACCATCCAATTAATTCAATCTTTCCAGGAAGAATCAGTTCGGTGATAAATGATCGTCCTCCCTATGGAAATGCTGTAATCATTGAGACTAATTTTGACTTGATTTCAGAAAAATACATAGACTTGATTCAAAATCTAAATTTGGAGGATGAAATACAAATGCACTCGAACTTGAATTGTCCTGATTATTTAACAATATCGAATAATTCATCCACAACAGAAGAGTCATTATTTGTGCTGTACGGACATTTACTAAACAAACCACAATTCTCAATTAATGATGAGGTAAATCAAGGACAACTGATTGGTAATGTTGGAAGTACCGGAATGTCTGGTAACCCACATTTGCATTTAGAAACAAGAGTTGGCCCTTCTCATGCAACATTTAATGAAATGGCACATTATATTAATAATGCTACAACTGAAGAAATGAAAAATTATTGTTTATGGCGCGTTTCTAACTTTTATAAATTGTTTGACCCAATGTTATTATTTTTAGTTAGCCCTACAAAACCGTAAAGTGCCATTATTGACTTGACTCATTTTTAGATGCTACAATCACGTCACAATCAATCATTCCAAAAACAAATTAATGATAAATGGATAAATCACGCTCCATAGCCAACCGAATCCCAGTACAAATTTGGGTAATCCTGATTTTATTAAATATAGGACTTATTCTATCTGTATTAAATTCTGAAATTCTCAAATCCTCTGGCAATCCTGTCCAAGCAAGCCAAATTACAAGTACACCCACAATTTCACCCTCTCCAACCAATAGTAGCACTTCAATTCCAAAACCTATTGAACAAAAAATTGTAGGAAATCCTGATCGCAGTTACTTAGGTGAAAACCTTTACTTCTTTTCATCCAACCCAACTGGTAAATATCAGATTTACGTATTTGCGCCTGGTATTTTGCCCATAACAAAATTATTTGATGATGATTTTGAAAAAATCCAACCATCCGTAAACCCGGAAAACAATAAAATTGCATATAGTGCACGAAAAAATGGATATTGGGATCTATATATTTACGATTTATCAAACAATAGCGAAATTCGTATTACAGATACACCAGAATATGAGGGGAATCCAACATGGTCGCCTGACGGATTATTTATTGCCTATGAATCCTACAAAAATGGGAATTTGGATATTTTTATCAAATCGTTGGAAGAAATGGACCTGGCACCAATTCAACTGACAAATTCGATTGAGGCTGATTATTCACCGGCTTGGTCGCCAAGCGGAAGAGAAATCGCATTTGTGTCAACACAATCAGGAGAAGACGAGATTTGGATTGCTCTCCTCGATAATGTCGAAAATCGCTTTACAAATATAAGCAAATCTCCTTCCAAATCAGATCAACACCCTGCCTGGTCTACCGATGGGAGCTATTTAATTTGGTCTTCTGATGTCAATGGTTATCCCTTGCTGCAAAAATATGATTTATCTTCTCAGACAATGAATTTACACCAATTCTCTGAAGGAAGCTTTCCAATTTGGAATGAAGACCAAATATATTACATTCAATTGGGAGCAAATTCAAATTATTTGACCTCAAGAAATTCAAAAAACAATTCAGTGGATCTTGCCTCAACACGAATTCCAGGGCAAGTTAATGGATTTAGCCTTTTAAAACTTTCAAGTATTCATGACCAAATGATTTCCGAACTGTCAAATTCATTTGAAAAACAACTTTCTCAAGAAAGTTTTTCAAGCCAAAATTTAGCGAACGAAAATAAAATTACATTACAGCAACTTTCGGAAATCGAAGCGCCATACCCATATTTACTCAATGTGGTATCTGATCCTTTTACAAAATTACGGAAAAGAGTTTCCGAAGAAGTTGGTTGGGATTTTCTAAATTCACTCGAAAAAGCATATACTCCAATCACTGACCCGACTAACCCCGGAAATGACCAAGATTGGATTTTCACTGGAAGAGCATTTGAATTCAATCCATTGACTCTTTATGCTGGTTTGGGGATTATTGTTCGTGAAGAGAGAGATGGTTTGATATTCTGGCGAGTCTATTTAAAAACACGCTATCAAGATGGGTCTCAGGGATTACCAATGACCCAATTACCCTGGCAATTGGATACACGCTTTTCTAACGATGCTGCAACGTATGAAACTGGAGGAAATCGAATAAGTTTGCCAGATGGATATTGGGTAGACTTTACGTCAATAGCACTTTCACTGGGTTGGGAAAGGCAACCTGCACTAACTAACTGGAAAACTTACTATTCGAATGCAAGATTTAACCAATTCGTTTTTACCAACGGGTTGGATTGGATCACTGCTATGAACGAGATCTACCCCATTGAAGCATTACGATCACCTACATTGTTACCATCTGCCACAATAACACCTTCGATAACCCCAACAACGCGTTATTTTAGATCTGTAACACCGACTATATCTCCAACTGAGACGCTTGTTCCAACTCGTCGGCCAACCTGGACTCAATCTCCATAAAAAATTATTATGAATAATCGATCTGTAATATATTTTTGGCTGATATCGCTGGTTATTTTGGGCGGAATGTCTTTATATTCTGACCAAAACCTTCAGGAAAAAATTAGCCAGAAAATAATAAGCAAAGCTGAAACCCAAACCGCTTTATCCCAAAATGAATTGGTAGAACAAAACCCAATTCAAAAATCAGCTCAAATTGAAAATAACGATTCGCCACTAGAATTTGTTTTCCCGACTCCAGGTGTTCCACCAGTATCATTTTGGAGACCTCCTCTATATGAAATTCCATGGGCATTATCTCCAAATGATCATTTTCTTTTCTCACGTCCTATAGCTGCAGATGAAGTCAATTGGCCGCTTGCAGATTATCGTTATGGTTATTTTTTCCCCGATACTGACATTGTACATACAGGAATTGATATCGATGCACCTCGTGGAACACCTGTTTTAGCAGCTGCTGATGGAACTGTTGTATGGGCAGGATATGGTCTATATACCGGGAGTTATAACGAAGACGATCCATATGGTATGGCTGTTACGATTCAACATAATTTTGGATGGAAAGAAAATCGCTTATTAACTGTCTATGCACACATGGATCGTGTTGATGTAAAAATTGGACAACAAGTATCAACAGGTGATCAGTTAGGAATCGTAGGGAATACAGGTTTCACGACTGGTCCGCACTTACATTTTGAAGTAAGGATGGCAACCAATAGTTTCTTTAGAACACGTAATCCGGAATTATGGCTAGCACCGCCTGAAGGATGGGGGGTATTGGTTGGACAATTAAGAAAAGATGATTACTCCTATATAAATTACCAGGATGTTTATGTTAAAAATCTTGAAAATAACCAATTGTGGATGGTGAGATCCTATGGACCATCCAGTGTCAATCGAGACGACTTTTATAAAGAGAATTTAGTTCTGAGTGATTTACCAGAAGGTAAATATTTGCTTTATTTTGAATATAATGATGAGAAATTCAGATTTAACTTTGAGATTCGTCCTGGTGAAATATCTTTCTTTAAATTTCAAGATAATATAGGATTTAGTACAGAACTACCTGTAATAAATGTACCAGAAGATTGGGAAATTATTAATCAGGAAAACAATTTTCAGGACTAAAACTCTAAAAATCCTTGACAGAATAAGGTGATCTGCTTGAAAATCGGTAGTAGAATGCTTGATGAATATACTTGAAAAAAGCAATTTGGAGGTAACAAATGAATAAGAAAAAGAAAACCACCAGCATATTATTGGTTTCGCTGGTTGTAATAATGATTGTTTCTGGATGTAAATCCCAAACCCCAATTGAGCCAACACTGGATGCTAATGCAATTTTTACACAAGCAGCTGAAACAGTTTCTGCTCAATTAACAAAAACTGCGTTAAGTATGCCCACTGCAACAAACACACCAACTGTTGAACCAACCAACACGCAGGCACCACCTACAGCGACTCCAACAACGGTCACAACATCACTAACACCGCAGACTTCAGTTACTTCAACACTTGCGCCAAACCCCAATAAAATGGAATTTGTGGGGGATGTTACCATCCCAGATGGGCAGATTATTCCACCAGGCGCAAAGTTTATTAAGACCTGGAAAGTAAAGAATGTTGGTGCAACAACATGGACCAGCACTTTTAAGATTCGGCTTTGGGCCGGTCAGCAATTTGGTGCCAAGTCATCGATTTTGTTGGGCAAAGAAGTTAAACCGAACGAAGAAGCTGAGATTTCGATTGAGTTCACAGCACCCTTAAATAATGGTGAGTACTATTCGATGTGGATACTTTCAGATCAGGATGAGGCAAATTTTGGTGTTCCATTTTATGTTAAATTTAATGTGGGTGTGACGTCTTCATCGACACCCACTCAACCAGCTGCTACTGCAACAACTGCTGCGCCGACTGAGACAAGTACAGTTGAGGTAACTGCTACACCTTAATGAATGAGCACTTCCAATTTTGATTATTTAAAGGATTCGATAAAAACCGAGGTTTTGAACCTCGGTTTTTCCCATATCGGATATTGCTCACCTGCTCAAATCATGGATTTTGAAATCTACTTGAATTGGGTAAATAACGGTTTTTCAGCGGATATGGACTACTTGAAACGCGCAGATGCATTGGAGAAACGAAAAGAACCCAAGAAAATAATGAAGTCTGTTCAGACAATTATTGTTCTGGCAATGCCGTATATTCCCTCTGATCAAAATGAAAACTCTAATCCCAAACCTTTAATTTCCAGTTATGCCTTTGGAAGAGATTACCATGAGGTTATTCCAGAACAATTAAAAAGTTTTACAAATTGGTTAGGAGAGAAAATCAAACCATTCTGTTTAGAATATAAAATCTACACAGATACCGGACCCATTCTGGAGCGTTCTATGGCTGTTAATTCTGGTCTCGGATGGATCGGTAAAAATTCCTGCTTGATTATTCCAAGAAAAGGTTCATATTTCTTTTTAGCCGAAATATTGATTAATATTGAATTTTCAGTCGATCCGCCATTTCCGCATGATTTATGTGGAAACTGCCAGAAGTGCATAGTCAATTGCCCGACAGGTTGTATTCTCGACAACCGAACAATTGATGCTTCAAAATGTATTTCTTATTTAACAATTGAAAATAAAAAAGAAATACCCAAGAATCTTCGGGAGAAAATGGGAAATTGGGTTTTTGGTTGCGATATTTGTCAGAAAGTATGCCCATGGAATATACGTTTCTCATCTCAGCCAGCACACTCCCATTTTAAAATTTCTCCTAAAATACAAAAGATCTCGTTTGATTCAATTCTGGAACTCGATGAGATGGAATTTAAAATGAAATTTAAAGAGAGTCCAATTCTTAGAACCAAACTTAGAGGTTTGAAACGGAATATGATTAATGCGATGGGGAATTCTAAAGAGATAAACAATTTGAAAATAATAAACAGGTTAGCAGACACTGAAGGTGATCCGATGATTGTCGATCAATTGATTTGGTCTAAGTCAAAAATTGTGAATTTCGAATCTATTCAGAATTAAATTTAAGAAATTCAACAATTTAATATTGAAGTTTTAAGGTAAGAATTTTGGGGAATACGCATCCGAAATATATGTTTTGATAGTATTATTTTTGATATTCCAAATTGCAATCTCTGGTTTTTGATTTGGTGATTGATACCCAAATTGTTGAAAAAGTATAAGTTCACCATTACTTTGCCAAGAATAATTACCTAAACTCACTGTTGGTTCACCAACTTGACCGATAA
The DNA here is from genome assembly GCA_002841995.1 of Chloroflexi bacterium HGW-Chloroflexi-8. GTDB lineage: Bacteria > Chloroflexota > Anaerolineae > Anaerolineales > Anaerolineaceae > UBA6170. The sequence goes on along the minus strand of PHBS01000026.1, from coordinate 4,581 downwards.
TTTTATTTGAATCCACATCAAAAATTACTATCTTTTGATTTGAGAGTAAATCCGAATGTCTGACTCCAAAAACTATTTTATTTTCTTTTGGAGAAGCACGAAATCCAGTAATTAATTCCTGTTCGTTTAGTTTAATTTCAATCCTATTTAAATCGAGCTCAGGAATACTAATTTCTTGTACTGACGTGATAGGACGATCATCCGAAATTTCATTGATCAAATAGTAAAAAATATTTGAATGAGAATTCCAATTAAAAGTATTTTGGATTTCAAATCCATGAATAAAAATCACTTCTCTTCCTAATAAATCTAAAATCCGAATTCCAACAGGATCAGTCTGGTAATAAGCCAGATATTTACCGTCTGGAGACCAAGTTGGGTTAATCCCATTATCAATTTCTGAACCAAAAATTGTTCTGTCTGTAAAGGAATTTAAATCAATAAACCGAATTTTTGTATTTGCATATGATGAAGTAGATTCAAACTGGTAAGTGCCTTTTTGGTAAGTCAATAAAGAATTTTGAGGGGAAAACTGAGGCAAAAAACAGCTATTTGACCCGCATGAAATTAATTTCTTTGTTTCGGTATATGGAAACGGAAGGAACCAAATATCCAGGCCTCCTTGATCATTTTTGACGCTGTAAGCGATATCCCCAGTCTGGTTATTTACATCATAATCGAATACATTCCCATTTGTATTCGTCAATTGGGTGAAAAAATCAGAATTTATAGAATATTTATAAATTTCAGTTGGTGGTTCAGTTGAACTTAAATACACAAATTCGATCTCTCTACTATCATTATTGAAATCTGGGTCCATGATTGAATTTGTCTCAGGAACACAACCCAGTAATCCCAAAATAGTGAAGCACAGAGGCAGAACGTAAAGAGTTTTCATATTCTTAAATTCTCCCTAAAATAGAAATAATAAGGAGAATTTATAAGGATAAATTTGATCAGGGTGTAGGTGTATTTGTCGGCATAACAGTCGCAGAATTACTTTGATTAGGGGTCACTGTTGCTGCTTTTGTAGGTGTCGCTGTAACCAAATTAACTGGAATATCTAAAATTGCACCTGCAAATAATTGATTTGCATTTTCCAGGTCATTTTCTTTCATAATTGCATCCACAGTTGAGAGAAATTTATCAGCGATGCTATCCAAAGTATCACCAAACTGAACAACATAGCTCAGCTTTGTGCCACGAGGTAAATTCGCCGGCCAAGGCGTTGCGGTTGGTAATTCAGTGTCTGGCGCAGGAATAATGATTTTATCACCAGGATTGATTGGACAAGATCCAGAACCAAAATTGTTTATTGCCAGTAACACCATCATGTCAATTTCAAAAGTTGCAGCAATATCATAACAAGTATCGCCTTCTAGAACTGTGTACTCTACTGGCCCGGATCGTGTTGGAGTAATTGAAGCAGTCGGAGTCTCGGTAATCGTGGGTGTAATTGTGAATGTTGCAGTCGGAGTAATTGGGGTTGGTGTGCTTGTAGCTGTCGAAGTAGGGGTAGCTGATGAAAATAATGAAATTTGGGGTTTGTTAGGTCCAACCATCCAAACAATCAGTATGATGACCCCTATGACGATAAATACTACTGCCAAAGTCCACATAACAAATGGAAGAACTTGTTGTCTTCGCTTGTATGAGTTGATCATTTTTTGAGGATCTTCTTTTTTACTCATTAGCAATACCTACTTTTCTAATTCTCAATATTTTTGTCATTGTATTCTGAATCTATTAAATTTGCAATTAGCACATGTTATAATAAAATATCCTTTTTATCCAATTCTTTCATAAAAAGCCAATGGAGAAATCACATGGAAATTTCGATAAATAATTACAAACGGTGTGATATTGTCAAAGTAAGCGGCCGTATCGACAGCTCTACGTCTCCTCAATTACTCACAACTTTTAACTCCATTATGGATGATGGTAAGTACAAAATCATATTCAATATGAGTGACGTCAGTTTTATATCCAGTGCGGGATTAAGAGTACTTATATCTACTCAAAAGAATTGCAAAAGATATAATCGGGGTGAATTAGCCCTTTGCAACCTGCCTGAAAATATTAAGGCTGCATTGGATTTAGCCGGATTTATTCCATTATTTAGAATATTTGACACAGAAGTTGAAGCTGTAGGCAGTTTTTAATTATTCGCTATGACGAAGACACAAATCTTCCCTGGACGCTATGATAGCCTTGAAAAGATTAGCGAATTTATTCAGGAAAATACCAAAAACGCGGGCTTTGACGGATTTACTTCGTACACAATTGAAACTGCAGTAGATGAGGCATGTTCAAATATTATTGAACATGCTTATGGGCAGGAAAATATTGGGGACATAGAAATATCAGTCAGTATAAATCCATCAAATTTAACGATATACATCAAGGATAACGGTAAACCTTTCAATCCTAAATCAATTCCTAAGCCAAACTTAAGTTCGAACTTGTATGAAAGAAAAGGGGATGGCTTGGGCTTGTATATGATGAGACAATGGATGGATGAGGTTCAATTCGAATTTGTCGACAACAAGAATGTCTTAAAAATGGTAAAGAATAAAGGACAGTAATTTTGTCAGAAACATCTGGACTTCAAGCTATTCCAGAATGGAAACTATATGTTCGTTTAGGCGAAAGGTTATTAGATCAACCTTCCGTCGAGAGACAATGCATACTAATCCAAGAAATTATATCTGAACTATTAAGCGCACAATCCAAAGTCTGGTTGAGCAGTCCTTATTTCCCCCTCCCTGGAGATACTGAATATAATGTGCTTCCTCACGCTAATAGCGATCCGATAGTAATAGAAGCGTATAAAAATCAATTGCTAGCTTTCGAGAATGGAAATAATCGTGTAAACATCGTTTTTGATGATCCAAAAAAAACTCGAAGAATTGCAATACCATTGGTCAGCCAGGATAATATGTTGGGGATTCTTGAAATTTCAAGGACAGCTGGACATTATTTTGACAACCAGGAGATCAATTTTTTGGAGGGATTGGCGAGTCATGCATCCGTTTCCATGCAAATTATTCGTCAAGTCACAATAAAGAATTGGCGAATGGAACAATTATCCCTCGTTCGTACAGTCTCTGAACAAATCGCTAATGTTCTCAATTTGGAAGAACTATGTAAGCGTATCACCCATTTGATACAAGATACATTTAAATATTTTTATGTAGCAATTTTTTTGGTTAACGGGAAAAAGAGATCATTAGAACTTAAAGGTGATAAAGGTTTAAATGCCGACGCCAAACTCCCTGAGAATTTTAGTGTCCAAATGGGTGAAGGAATTGTCGGTTTTGTGGCCAAGTCAGGAAGAGAATTAATCGCTCCAGACGTAAATGAAGCAAGTCTCTATCGAAAAGTAAATCAACTTTTTGATACAAAAAGCGAAGCTGCTTTTCCTTTGAAAATTGATAAGAAAATTCTTGGTGTATTAGATATTCAAAGTGATCAACCTGACCGATTTCATGAAAATGATATTATCGTCTTACGAGCGCTTGCGAATAGTATTGCTATCGCTGTACAGGATGCTGATCTTTACGGATCGCTACAAAGACGAGCTGAACAAATTGCGACAATATTTGAAGTATCGAATGCTATAAATTCCACTTTGGATTTTGATGAACTGCTTCAAAAAATTATCCTAACCCTGAAGCAACGGTTTCATTATGATGAAGTCCATCTTTTTACTGTTCACACAGGTAGACGGAAAATCTTTTACCAAACCGGAATGGACATTGATAATCACGAAATAGTTGAAGATATTAATTTCGAATTGGATGACCCGGAAGGTATTATTCCTTGGGTGGCAAGAAGTGGTATTAGTGCCATGACGAATAATGCTGTCGATGATGGTCGCTTTATAATTCCGGATGATCAAAATTTGGTTCGTCAATCTCAAATGATAATTCCTTTAATTTATGCAGGTGAAGTTCAAGGCATTTTGGAAATTAAAGATAAAAAACCAGATTCTTTTGATGAGCATGATTTATTTCTCTTTGAAGCAATTGCTTCAAATATTTCGACTGCAGTAAGAAATGCAACACTCTTTCGATCAGAACATTGGAGACATCAGGTAGCGGATTCTTTTAGAGATGTTATAGGGCTAATATCAGCAAACACGGCAATTAATCAATTGCTTTCGAATATACTTTTGCAACTCAATCGAAACTTACCATGCGACGCTTCAGCGATTTGGTTGCTTGAAAATAATGTCAATCGGGAAATTAAATTTGATTCAAATTCATTAAGAGTAGCCGCCACTTGGGGAATTGAAAAAGAAAAGCTCTCTAAGGTTGTGGTAGATTATCCGGAAACTCTAAAATCAATAGAAGCAGTATTTGAAGAATCTTCACCGACTATTCGATTATCGGATAGCGAACGTGGACCACTCGGAATTGCTTTGGATTTTCCCCCAGACTATTCTTCAATCGCTGCACCATTAAAAATTGGAGATACGATACTTGGCATACTTGCTTTAGCGCATAAGACATCAAGAAGGTATGGCTCGGAAGCAAAAGACATGACAAATACCTTTGCTAACTATGCAGCAGTAGCAAT
>PHBS01000025.1 GCA_002841995.1 Chloroflexi bacterium HGW-Chloroflexi-8 | reverse complement strand
TTTCTGCAACGGTCATGATGTAATCTTTGGATAGACCAAGTCGTGTGCCAATTACCCAGAAGTCGGTTGGTTTGGAGGGGGTCAGAAAATTTAATGTCACCCGGCTGATTGGCATCCAACCACCATTCAGTACAATGACCAGAAAATTAGCTGCCAGACCCGTTCCCAGTGCCCAGAAACCAGGCACCCTCAAATTAGCACTTACAAAAATTATCAAACCGATCATGGTCACAATCTGAATGTACGGAATAATTGCTTCTGGAACCCAGCGACTCGTTATCGGTATTTGAAAGACGAAAATTTGAGGAAGAACGGATAAAAAAACCAACCATTCCCATCGAAGTTTTCTTAGTTTTAAAGTTCTATGTTTCAATCCGGCACGCAGCAATGTTGCTGCCAGACCAAAACCAATTGCTAGTAATAAAATCATGTCTTGATTGCTGCCCCGAGATTACTAAAGCCAAAAAATTTTTCAAAAGCGTAAAAACCCGGGAAAACTGACCAGTGATTTTTATGGCAGGGTCTCAACTAAATTCCGACTGCGCCAGGAGCACCTGCGCCCAGGATGAAAAGTACTAAAGTGATCAGGAAAAGGACAACGCGAACATCTACTGATTTGATCGAAGAGAATAATTTTGTGAACATAGAACACTCCTTATGATTAAAAAATAGTTGATTTGAATACAAGAAAAGCAAAAACCGGTAAATAATCTTTTACTTAGATTCCGACTGCGCCAGGAGCACCAGCTCCCAGGATAAAAAGCACTAAAGTGATCAGGAAAAGGACAACTCGAACGTCTAAAGACTTGATGGGAGAAAATAATTTTGTGAACATGGAACACTCCTTATGGGTATGAATTAGATGTGGGTCTTGGTTATATATTGAATTGTGGGTTGTCTTTAAATCTTGTTTCCAACTGTACCCGAAAAGTCTGCACAGGAACAGAAAGATGGATGACAAAAAAAATATGAGTGATACGCATTTTGATTGGTTTAATGTTCGTCATTAATTAAGTGAATAGAAAATATAAACTTTCTGAAAAAATTGGGTATGGATAATTATGCAGAGTGGCAGTCTCAAAACAGGCATTAAAATGGACTAATAAATTTACAAATTCGAATCCCTTTTTTAGAAATTGGCTTCGGTTTTAATAAAAAAAGCGGTTCTCAACCTATTGATAGTGAACCGATGATGAATGAAGGATGGAGGATGGGGTGTGGTTTGGATCAGGCAGGCGAGAAAATATCTGTGCTCAACGAAGTAAGTCCTGGAAAAGCTTCTGAGTCTGGAGAGATGGCTCTGCATTTATTTCGCGTTCGAGGATTTCAACACAGCGCTGATATTGCCGAACCAGCCCGGCGCGGTTACCAGTGGCGGCATAGATTTGTAATGCCAATCGGTGCGCATCTTCCAGCAGGTTGTCTTCATTTAATAAGCGTTGACAATATTCCTGAGCGAGATCGTAATTGGAAAGTTCAAGATAAATTTTGGAAACTTGCATGAGAATGTTAAGGAAATTCTGGCGCAGGTATTCCCGGGCAGCCAGCACCCAGGTTTCATCAATTTCAGATAAATAGTTTCCGCGATAATGTTTTAGAGCTTCACGGAAATGGGTTAGTCTTTGCATGTGATCTTTAGACTGGTTGGCAAGAACACACTCTTTTAAGAACAACTCAACATCATATTCATAATCCAGTCCGTTATTAAAGCGGTAAATATCCTGTTCCAATATCACGGTGTCTTTACCCAGAGCGCGACGTAAGCGATAAACCGTGTTCTTAAATCGGAATTTAATTTCTTCCGGTGAGGCATCTGCCCAAAAAATAAGGCTGATTTCTTCTTTGGTCATGCCTTCTGGTTTTGCCAGAAGCATGAAGAACATATCCCGAGCTGCTTGAGTTTGCCAATCCGAACTGGTAATAATCTGGTTATTGACCTGCACCTGCATACGCCCCAGGGAGCGAATGTAAATTGTGGGGGGTGCCAGGGGAACAGAATGAGTATTTTCACGTAAATAACGTCGCAATGATGGACGCTTTGCTTGAAATTTTTCAATCTCATGATTAAAGCGTGCGAATTCATCAAAGAGATAATTGACCCGACAGGCTAAAAGTCTTGTCTGATGGCGGGCAGCAGTTGCAATCAATGAAACTGGTGGGTATTCACCATCCAGGCTTGTCAGGAGAAAGAGAAAATTCTCAATGATTTTTTCCGGTTGATTACATGCCTGATAGGCTAAGATCAGGTACAAATGAGCTTTTTCAACCTGTATTTTGTGACCTTCTTTTGAAAAATACACGCAAGCATTCTCAAGCCTGGGAATGATTTCCTGAGCTTTGTTTTCCAAAATTTTCAGACCACAAAATTCCAGTTCACAAAGGTAGTATTCCATTTCGGAACCATTGGGTGCAACCAATTGTTGTGCTTGTTGAATAAGCTGATACCCGGCGGCAAAATCGCCTCGCTGACCAGCCAGTGCGGCAAATTGAACATTAATATAAACCTGTAAGAAATGCTCCTGAGCACGATCTGCAATCACTGCTGCCATCTGGTAGATCTGATCGGCCTGCTCATCTGCTTGAAGTTCGGCATAGATATCCGCAATACCGGTTAAGACGTACGCTTCCATTCGCGTATAATTGCAGGAACGGGCGAAATCCAGGGCTTTATCAAAAGATTGAATTGCCTGTTCATAATCGCCCATCATCTGTTCCAACACGCCCAGGTTATTGAGCAAATTGGATAACCAGACAGGATTTTCCACCTTTTCCCAATACTGTAAGGCTGACTGATATTTTTCTTTGGAGCGCGTGTAATCTCCAAGATTTTCATATGCCAGACCCATCTCGAGGTTGATTACCGCCTCATTTTTATGGTCGTTAATGGAAAGCATAACATTCAATGCATCACCCAGCCAGGTCAAAGCATCTTGAAGTTTCCCTTTCAGGTAGTGACATAATCCGATACAGCGAAGGGCTTCACCCATTACTTTCCGTTGATCCAGATCACGATTAATGAGCTGCATACACTCGTTTGCATCTGCAATCGCAGCATCCAGTTCACCTTTAAGATATTGTAACTTTGCACGCATGGCTAGGGTGCGGGCAAGGTGGACTCTGTCTTCCGGCAGATGCATCGCACCGACAGCTTGATTGTAAAGGGTTAAAGCCAGGGAATTGTCACCCAGCGCCATGGCAACATAACCCTGGAGGGCAATGATAAATGGCCGGGTATTGAGCATTTCTGAAGGTAGGGCATCTAACCAGGCAGAAAGAGTTGAAACACGCCCACCGGTGATAATATCCGGCTCAGCAGTTTCAATTAATTTTACAAGTTCTTCCGGTAAATTGAGGCGGCGGTAAATGGAAAAGGCGCGATCCCATTCACCGTTCTGAACACAGACCAATGCGAGACTTTTTTCAATAGCCCGGGCTTCTTCCGGACGCTCACGAAACACCTGCATCTGCAAGAATTCCAGAAAGAGCGGGTGAAAACGAAGCCAATCTCCTTCTTCTCCAACCGGCATAGCGAACAGGTTGTTTTGTTGGACAGCATTCATCCAATGCAACCAGGGAACGTTTTGAAGACCTAATGCGTTTTCTAAAACCTGGCAGCAACGATTTGAGTTAAATTCTTCCAGCAGGGAGGAGCGCAATAAAAAGGTACGTAATTCCTCAGGCTGCTGATTGATCAACTGCAGAAAATAATCGTCCAGCCCAAATCTTGATACACGAGCAAGCCGTTCGCGGGCTGCGGCACCCTTAGCTTTTACCTGGCTGGCGAGCACGATACCCGTCACCCAGCCTTCCGAACGACTGCGAATACTTTCAGCAGTCTCATCGCTGAGCTGTTGGTGCTGACTTTGTTGATACAGGGCTTGAATTTCTTCCCTTGTAAATGCCAATTCCTCAAAGCTGATACCTGCCACCTGGGATCTTGCAGCCATAACGGGCAAATCCGGGAGTGAGAGAAGTGAACGGGATGTAATAATCAGGTGACAGTTCTCTTCCGCGTCCTGTAAAAAGCGGCTGATGAAATGGCGTACCTGCATGCTGTCATTTACGAGATGATAATCATCCAAAACCAACAAAAAATGTTCTGGAATGGTGTCAATTATTTCATTAATCAGAACTGTGGCCACAAAATCTACATCCAGTTGATCTTGCAGCGCAGAAATGGCGGTCGTGGTGCGCTGACCAAAGGCAGGGAAACGCTGGTGGATCGCAGCCGTGAAATAAGCGATAAACTGCATGGGGTCATAGTCCAGACGATCGACTGTGTACCAGCAAACCGGAAGTTGGCAGCTACTGACAAAATCAACCAGCAGGGACGTCTTGCCATAACCGGCCGGGGCAGATACCAGCACCAGACGCTTATCAATCAATTCGGAAAGCAAATTATTGAGACGTTGGCGCGTGACAAGTTCTCCCCGCCGCCGGGGAGCCGAAATTCTTGTTCGTATGATGCCGTAATCGGAATACATGACTTAAGACAACCCGTATATTATTATATCCAATTTTTTACTTATACCTGGCAATAAGAATTTTTCACCTGCTCTTCGTCATTATTCAGGATTCGCAAGAGGCAGGCGACCGCGGTTTGTAGTAAGGATGGGTATCGACGAGGTGTCTGGAAAACAAAAGTGGAATATGGATAAAAAATTTGTTTTCCAATCGGAGACACCTATTAGTTCTTAGTCATTTTATGATGCCCGGTTCCTGGATTCTACTACATATTTAAAAATTACTAATCATTTTTTCTCGATTCTTAACTCCAAAAATCGATTCAAATTGTGCGATATTTCTTTTTAACCGGATTGTTTTTAAAGTTTTGAAAATCGTATTTGTGAATATCAGGAAGTCAGGCAAAATTCAGAATGAATTTTACTTTTCAAATGACGATTTGAAGGTTTACAATTTTAGAATTACGGGTGAAGATCGCTTTCGGGACAAGTCTTTGGTCGTAGATAACCGCTTCAGGAGAGTCGCGAATGAACATACTTATTTTTAATTGTGGCAGTTCGTCACAGTCTTTTAAAGTGTATCAGGGGTCCAGCGCGGATACCGCATTTCCAATTTTGTCTGGCAAGGCAAGCAATGTGGCCACACAAACCAGGGCAAATGCATCGATTACATGGCAATACCAGGGCAAGACCGTAGCAAAAAAATACGATCTTCTTTCGCATTGTTCGGCTGCAGAAGAAATTATCGAAATTGTAAAAGAATACCGGATTGAATTATCGGCCATCGGTCATCGTTTTGTGCATGGTGGCACCCTCTTTTCGCAAACAACAAAGATCGATGCAGAAACGATGAAAAAACTTCAGCGGTGTTTCCCTTTTGCGCCAATTCATAACCCCAACTCCTTCAGCGTCATCGAAGTTTGTAGGCAGCAATTGCCTGATGTACCCCAGTATGCCATTTTTGACACAGCTTTCCATGCCGGGATGCCAGATGCCTCGAAACAATACGCTATCCCTACAGATTTAGCAGTCAAATATGGATTTCATAAATTCGGATTTCACGGACTTTCCTACCAATTTGTTTCAGCAAAAGCTGCAGAAGTAATGGAGAAACCGCTTGAATCCTTAAAACTGATCATTTGCCACCTGGGATCCGGTGGATCCAGCGTGGTGGCTGTAAAAGACGGTGCATCAATCGATACTTCTATGGGTTATTCACCGCTTCCCGGATTGGTTATGTCAACCCGATGCGGGGATATCGATGCAGAAATTGTTTTAGCACTGATTCGTAAGGGTTATTCGCCGGACGAGGTTAGTGATATTCTCAATAATCAGTCCGGGTTGATCGGTTTATCGGGTTTTTCTTCGAACCTTCAAGAAATCATTGTGGAAGCGGAGCAGGGGAATGCGGATTGTCAATTGGCTTACGAGATGTATGCACATCGGTTACAGATTTATTTGGGTGCTTATACCTGGCTTTTGAATGGGTCGGACGCCATTATCTTTACCGATACGATTGGTACGACCTCCTGGAAATTACGGGAAAAAGTGTGCAGTCAGGTTAATAATATAGGGGTTGAGATTGATTCCGAAAAGAACAAAAAAGCAATTGGCGATTCAGCCGAGTTGGTGAGTGGGGACAATTCGCGGACCCAAATTTGGGTAATCCCAACCGATGAAGAGTCTGTTATTTTGAGAGAAGTCTTTAGAAAACTTTAACAGCAAGTCCGTTCAATTCACTTTTAATCTTCCTGCGAATGTGAATAGTAACACTCTGGTATCATTTCAAGGTCCCGCCTTCGGTCCTTCGTCAGAATCTCTACAGCAATCTCGGGCTGGCTGATCAAATTCTGCTGTGTATGCATGCCCACATCTCCAGATTTTAGTGAAGTGCACGGACGCACGAATTTTGTATTGGTTTTTTTCAAATTTTGCAGGGGGGAGTATTCAAATGGTCAATGTGCCGAATCACTTTATCTATTTTTTCCGGGGTAGGAAATCTATGCTTGATGCTAATTGTGGTTGGCGAAAAGGGAAGTTGGAAGCGGGGAGGAATGATGGGTTAGGTCGGGTTTGGGCAGGGTGTATACGCATGTCAAGACTTTTGGTTCTTCTGGCTTCACTCAGAGATAAAAACGAAAGATTCTATTTTTTTAGCAAGATAAATACATGGAATAACTGGAATGAAATGCGATCTTACCTATAGATTGGTGGAAACCTGATTCCGGATAAAAAAGTTGTCTTTTTAAAAATGAAGAGATATATTATAAATTGGACCTGAATCCTTGAATGACAAAAAAGCAATTGAGTTGAGGTGAAATATGCCAGAAAAAATCTCTGAACCCAAGTTACCAAATGGACTTTCCCGATTTGCTTTCCGTTTTCCAATCTGGCTTTACCATGCGCATCTGGGGTGGATATTAGGAACCCGCTTTGTGTTGCTCACGCATACCGGTCGGAAAAGTGGCTTACCCCGGCAGACGGTGCTGGAAGTTGTCCGATACGATCAGACTACGGGAGCCTGTATCGTTGCATCTGGCTGGAACACCAAATCAGATTGGTTTAAGAATGTTATGGCTAATCCAAAAATTATTTTTCAAGTTAAAAACAAACGGTTATCAGGGATTGCTGAACGGCTGGCTCCAGAGAAAGGGTCTCAAGAACTTTTTGAGTATGCGCGTCATTATCCACTTGCATTTCGCGAACTGGCACGCTTCATGGGTTACCGTGTAGATGGAAGTGAAGAAGATATTCGTGAGGTGGGACGGATGATCCCTATGTTCCTATTCAAGCCTATCGTGGAAGTTGTATGAATAATCATTGGATTCCTCCCGAGCCTCGCAGAGGATTGGCGGGTGAGTGGGATAAATTCGTTGGGCTAGGACAGACCAAAAATGAATTCTGGCTGATTTTGATCCCTGCATTATTGGCCGGTTTGGCTGCACCGTTTTATGCTCTATATACTGGACTAAACTGGACGACCATCCAGCTTTTTGTGGTCGGGATAATCGCCTTCGACCTGGTAGGGGGAGTGGTTACAAATGCTACCTCGACAGCCAAACGCTGGTACCATCGACCTGGACAGGGATGGTTTCAGCACATGGAATTTGTGGCTGTTCATGCTGTGCATATTTTCCTTGTCACCTGGTTGTTCCGAAATGGCGATTGGATCTATTTTTTTGTTTATTTTGCATACCTACTCATCGCCAGCCTGATCATTACACGTGTACAACTTTTCCTTCAAAGACCCGTAGCCCTTTTATTATTCATTGGGGTATTTCTTCTAAATATGTATATCGTTACTCCATCTGCCGGGCTGGAATGGTTTGTGCCAATATTCTTTATGAAGTTGCTAGTCAGCCATTTGATCAAAGAGACTCCTTTTCGTTCAGGAGAAACGGAGAACATGAATCAATAAGAATCCCTATTATTTATGACCCGGGAGGAATGACTCCTATGTACCTGTTCAAATCCATACCGGAGACAAAATGACCATTGGAGAGATTTTTTTGGAATATTATCGAGGACTGCCCAGCGTATTGAATTTGTTCGTGGTTCCGGGGCAAACGCACCCAAAAGGAGAGAAATTGTGATTTCGATGAGAATTTCCAATACACCCATTAAAGTAAAGGTAACAATCTTTTTTTTTCTCGTACCTCTATGGGTAGCCATTACCTGGTTAGGTATTGTTTTGCATCCAGGACGCGGATTCTGGACAGGTGTTCTTGTTGGATTTACAACCGTTCTTGTGCTTTTGATTGCAGACTTTGGACATGCAATCGCCCATATCATCAGCGCGCGTTATTCAGGGGCACCGATGGATGAAATTCAAATTTCGGCGGAGCAAGGAATGCCGCGTACGCTCTACTGGAACAATGAGGTTTCACCCAATGTACATCGGATACGAGCCTTAGGTGGACCAGTATTCAACTTACTGGGTTTACTGCTGAGTCTTTTAATCTATACGGTGGTACCTAGAAATTCCATTTCCTGGGAGCTGGCGGCATGGTCGGCTGGGGGACATGGATTGCTATTTATCATGAGCCTGACACCGATGCCAATGGTGGATGGTGGCACGCTTTTAAAATGGACGCTGGTAGCCAGAGGGAAAGCGGTAAGAGAAGCAGACCAGATTGTAAAGCGTATCGATTGGTCGCTGGGAATAGCGGCAGGGATTGTTGGTCTGGTGTTAATTGTTATGCAGATTTGGATAGCTGGCATGATCCTGATGGGAGTTGGTGCTGTCGTCATTGCAATAACAGCCGGAAAATTGCGTTAGGTTAACCTCAACCTTGTTCTAAAACGACGATAAGTAAGGCATGACCTAAATCCAGATACGCTTCAAACGAGAAGATTTTTTTCAAGTAAAATGCCATTATTAACAACGGTTATCTCAATTCTTGCTGAAATGATTCCTGTGTAGAAACTGCTAAAAGAGTTTCTATTAAGAAGGTGCGAGAAAGGTTTCAGATATCCAAATGATGTCGGTTATGGGCTATTTTGAGCATTCGATTGAAGAAATAATTTTCCCTCACGAATAAGAAGACATGGTTACCAGGGACCAGATTACGTTTGCCAGAAAGGTGCATAAAAAACAAATTATCAGATCTGTTTTACGCTGATTACGACAATATTTAGAATCAATACGGATGCGAATTGTCTATCGGTGTTGAAATCGGTAGATATTCCTAAGGTTCTTATTCCACATTTCTAGTAACCTGAAAGCTTTAAAATTCACCAAAAGTCAGGACAATTTGTTTCGGTCGGATCAGACCATAATGAGTTGTCTGTTTTTCAGATCGATTGAAGGCGGGTATTAATCGCTATTGTGGTCCTTTTCATTGTTGTTTTTATTCACCGTGTCACCTCGTTGCAAAGCTAGCCTCAGCGCTTCAATTGATCCAGGACTAACCAAAGCAATGATCCGATCTCCGTATAGAAGTTGGGTAAATCCACGCGGAACAACAACCTGTTTTCCTCGTTGGATTGAGACAATAACACAGTCGTCCGGGAGGGATATTTCTTTTAATTGCTTTCCGCAGGCAAAATCATCTCCGGAAATATACAGTTCCGTCAGGTCTGTGTGGGTGATGCCTTCCATTTTTAATCGATCCATGTGGTGGACCACTTCATGTTTATGTGCCAAAACATTCGATACAGCATGAACTATGTTTCCTCGGCGAATAACACCAATCAGCCGCCGTGGGTTTGCCCGATCTACCACGGGTATTCTGCCTACATCCAGATCACCAAAATGACCCAAAACGTCGTCCAATGCCTCATCAGGGAAGGCTGTTAATACATTTTTAGTACAGATATCTGAAACGGTTGCTCCCAAATCATTGTTGGAAATCGCCTCTTCCAGATCAGATAATGTGACCATTCCATACAACTCGCCATTCTTCAAAACAACAAAGCCATGGTGAGAGGTTTCTTGAAACATGTGTGCAAGGTCACTTAGAGACGTTTCCGGGGTCACAGTAACTATATCACTGACTGGAGTCATTATATTTTCGACAAATAGAGATTGAAAAGGATTTTCGTCCTTCTTCTGCCAGGTCAGAATTCCGCGAATTTTTAGTTTTAGGGTGTAGATGCTTTCTGGTTCGAGTCTTTGTGCAATGATCGTGCTGACGATCGTTGCAGCCATTAATGGCAGAATAATATGGTAATCCTGAGTCATTTCAAAGAGAATAATGATGGCTGTAATAGGTGCACGGGCAGCCCCGGCGAACAAAGCAGCCATACCGACCATCGCGTAAGCTCCACTCGAAGCAGGTAAATTAGGAAAAATCAATTGGGCGACCTGTCCATACGCTCCCCCTAAAACCGCCCCGGTAAATAATGCGGGAGCAAATACGCCTCCAGAAGATCCTGATCCTAAAGTCAGTGTGGTTGCTAAAATTTTGCCGAAAACCAGTAGGATGAGAATCGGTAATCCTATATTTCCGGATAGAACACTTCCTATTGTTTCAAATCCTGTACCAAATACCCTCGGAACAAAAAAGCCAAGCAATCCGAGGCCAACACCACCCACAGCAGGTTTAAGATATGCGGGAAATTTCCAGCGGTCAAAAATATCTTCCATAAAATAAAGCGATTTCATAAAAAGCAATGCGCCCAAACCAGCCACAACACCCAGACCCAAATAGAGGGGTATTTCCCAGAGGTTATACATTTTATAAGGTGGGACGATAAAAGCAGGGAAGTCACCCAGAACTGAACGACTAACAACACTTGCAGTGACAGCCGAGATGACCATTGTGCTCAGGTTCTTGATACTAAAATCGCCCAATATCACTTCAATCGCGAACATGACTCCAGCGATGGGGGCATTAAAAGTTGCCGCGATTCCAGCTGCTGCTCCAGACGCAACCAGCGTGATAATGCGCCTTTCGCTCAACTTGAAGACTTGCCCAATCGTGGAACCCAAAGCAGCCCCAATTTGAACAATGGGTCCTTCCCGTCCCACTGACCCACCTGATCCTATTGTGATTGCCGAACCCAGAGCTTTGACTAATACAACAACTGGCCGGATTCGACCCCCCTTTGTTGCAATTGCTGTTAATACTTCGGGAACGCCATGGCCTTTGGCTTCCGGTGCCAGGAAGTGTATAAGCGGTCCAACAATCAAACCACCAAGCATTGGCAACAGGATTACATAGGTGTTGCCTGGTAGTCCCCATAGTTTTCCATTCCCAAAAAACATCTTTTCGAAAAAGGCAATCATCCGAATAAAAACGATGGTTCCTAATCCGGCTCCTAATCCCACTATAATGGCAAACGTTACCATTACAAGTGTCTCAGAAGACCAAAAATGGCTCATCACGGTTTTATATTGGCCACTCAAATAGCTTCTGAATTTAGGGTTAATCGTATTTTTGGTCATTTTCAACTTTCATTATATAGAATTTATCTAGTTCTACAAATGAATTTTTTTTCAACTTGGCAACCCATTTAATGATAGATATAGTGCCTAATTCCACAAAAAAGCAACGCCACGTTTTCCAAGGATGCGGTCATCAAACACCACTTTTGCGGGTTTATCCGCCATTCCGGTGCAAACGTGCAGGGGTAACAGATGTTCCTCGCGAGGGTGGCAGTAACGAGCAGAAGGTGCTTTTTCCCACTCAATCAAGCGTTGTTCTCGCTCAGATTGTGAAATGGGCGATGTACTTGTTTCAATAAGCCAATTTTGAAACAAGTCATTGGCTGGATCTGGGGCATCCGTTGCTTGCCAGGAAAATGCTCTCATGTTATGGAATGAAAACCCGGATCCAATTACCAGGATATTTTCATTTGCTAATTTTCGCAAGGCTTTCCCAAGAGCTATATGGGCGGTTGCGTTAAGACCTCGTAACAGCGAAAGTTGTAGCGATGGGATATCTGCCTGTGGGTACATCAACTTGAGGGGGATAAACAAGCCGTGGTCAAATCCCCTTTTTTCATCTATGCGCGCAGGGATCTTATTTTCTTGCAGATATGCGCTAATCTGATGTGCAAGCTCCGGGTTACCAGGTGCAGGGTAGTTTATCTCATAGGCGGCTTCCGGAAAGCCATAATAATCATAAAACATGTCCGGTTTTTGCGCACCCATTAAAGTTGCGGTGCTTTCCTCCCAATGAGCACTAATGACGAGAATTGTATCCGGTTTTCGAAGTTGTGATGGCAGTTTCACCATGAAATCCACCATGGCTTTGTGGCCAGGATCACCGAGAATTGGCAGGGGACCTCCACCATGCGAGAAATAGACGATTTGAGCTTTATTTTCAGATAAATTTTGTTCTTCCACCACTAATTCCTTTCTTCTAACACAATCATTTGACCAATTCAAACCCGCAATCAAATTTGCATATAAAAATGCATAATTAAAATGCGAAATTTTTTCTAACGTACCTGTTCAGCGATTAAATGATAGCACAATTCTTTTTGGGAATTGGCAAGCAAATTGATGTTGTATTGTTGCAAAATGAAAAGTTCGATCTAGTTGGTGTATGGTTTATTTAAAATTCAAGATTGCTTCCGAGTAGACGGTCGATTTCTTGGATCAAAACTGGAAATTCGGAAGGAAAAAAGCTATTAACCACGAATCTCAAGAAAGAATCAAAAAAATGATTGTTTTTAGCCCTCTTATGCCCTTTGGAAATACGAAGTCTGCGACTGAATCGAAAATGGAACGGTCTCTTAATAAAAGAACCTGAAATCAGGTCGAGATTTATTAAGGAGATCTCATAATTGTAATTGCGATAAAAAGATAATTTTCCATCAGATCTTCGATTTAATTTAATTTTTGCTTTGAGAGAAACTTCATCAGATAATTACCTCCCGAGTGAACCTGAATTAAAGTGTTCAATACCAATGGTAAGCTGGCTGTTCCCTGATAAACCAGGTAACGAGGTTCCCAATTCGGATGGAATTTTTCTTTAAAATTATGCAATCCCTTAAAATTATAGAAGCGAGAAATGTATTCAGAAATATTGTGTAACAATTTTTCAACACGTGGATCTTCTGGATTTTCTCCAACACCAACGATCGCACTCAATCCAAGACTGAAACTATCATACCCTTTCTCTTTTGCCCATTGAAGCATTTTTATAAATAGAAATTCCATTGTTCCATGCTCGCTGTTTCGTCCGTGGCGCATCAAATCGATGGTGATTTCGTTTTTCTGATATTCGGGAACAAGGTTGGCAAAGGCTAGCGGGATTCCATCCTGTGAATAAACGACGATCACAGGACCATTGCGGATGTAATTGTCCTCGAACCATCCATCAGAGAAGCGCATCTCCCCACCATGTTGATCAGTAAGCCAGGCATTGCTAATTTCACGTAATACCTGTAATAGATTATCTTCCAGGGGTGGCTGTAGAACCTCCGCCCGGTATCCCAAACGCTCCATCTTGCTAACAGTATTGCGCAATCCTTTGTTATGGCTGCCTTCCAAAGTGAAAGTGCCTAACGAGACAATTGCCTCATAACCAATGCATACCGCATCAAAACCAGATTCCTTATATAAATTCAAATAATCCGGAAGCGTGGATGCAAATGCTGGCGTCCAATCATTATGCGCACAGAATTTCTGGAAAGCTGCAATTGTCTCTGCAATATGTTCGGGTG
Source organism: Chloroflexi bacterium HGW-Chloroflexi-8 (assembly GCA_002841995.1). Taxonomy (GTDB): domain Bacteria; phylum Chloroflexota; class Anaerolineae; order Anaerolineales; family Anaerolineaceae; genus UBA6170. The sequence goes on along the minus strand of PHBS01000025.1, from coordinate 18,353 downwards.
GACCAATTGGATCCCCCAGAACCATGACGCCTCTTTTATGAGTGGCATAAGCGATGACTGTATCCTCACTTCTAAAGAAATACGACTTATCATCAAACAGCGTTGCCCTGGCCAGAGAAGTTCGTCCATATTGCATAACAATCTTTTTTGCGAGCGCTCGTTCCTCCATTGTGGCTGGTTGCCGTACCAAAACTGGCCGGAGCAACATAAACAGAGCAAAACCGAGTGTACCTACACCAATTACATAAATCGAATCGATGAAATATTTGCCAAAGCTCGTAATTGGTTCCGGGCTTGGACTATAAAAAGAAGTAAACATGACGATGGTTTGACGCAAGGCATCCAGCAGGCTAAATTGGATGCTGAAATGCCGGTCCAACAGGAAGAATCCAGTAGCTCCGTACACCAGTGTGAATGCAAAAGCGCATACCAATACAAATAGTCCCTGACGTAAGGACGGATTGTCCGAGGAGGCGTGGAAACTGTGTCGGAGCAATAGCAATAAGATCAGGAGACCAAGAGTTGCGCTGGCTTCCTCGAAATCCAGTCCTTTGACCAGGTGCGTAAAAATGGACACAACCAGCAGAAGAATTGTTAGGAACCAGGCAGTGCGTTTGCGTCGCCATAAGCTGCCAGCCAACAAAAGTAAGGCAAATCCTGCCAGGGCGGATGTCATCCGGCTACCTTGAAGGACTTCGAGCGGAATAAATTTCTCAATAATCGTAAAGCGATTTGGGAGGGCTGGTTGAACTGCCGAAGTTAAATTGATTATTCCCATCAGACTTGTAAACAGTGCCGAAAGCCTTACGCCAAAAACTTCCCAATGAATTTGGTTTTTTACTTTTTTAGAAACCGAAATTGTTTCCATTTTTGTTACATGCCTTCTTTTTTTCGCAGTCTTGCTTGAATAAGTCTCCCGTATTATTTTGAAGAGCACTTAAGTGCAAATCATCGGCAGTGATCCATCATTTCTTTGCATGCAATTGAACAAAAGTAAAGGAAGACTTTTTAAGTACGCTCTTACTTTCGATATCAGGAACTTTTATGGGAACTAATTATTTTTGGAATGAATTTTGGATAGTTTCGATAAATTGATTATACGTTATTCATCTCTGCGCCTTGTATAATGAAATCATGGTTTTTCTCTTTTAAGGAACTTAATATGACAATTATTCCCTTTTGGTCAAAAGAAATTAGTGAAATTGTTAAGGGTTTAAATTCATCCGAAAGCGGCTTGAGTGAGAAAGATGCTAAGGATATTCTCCTGCGGGTCGGACCCAACCAAATACAGTCCAAAGCACGAATTACCCCTTTAGGATTGTTCATTAACCAATTTAAAAGTCCAATTGTCTTAATTCTGCTGGTTGCCACCATTGTATCTGCATTTCTTAAAGATTGGACCGATGCGATCATTGTCCTGCTAATCGTTCTAAGCAGTGCTTTACTTAGTTTCTTTCAGGAATATAGTGCCAATCACGCTGCCGAAAAATTAAAAGGGCAGGTTTCATTTAAAACAGATGTCTTGCGTGATGGAAAAACGGCTTCAGTTTCAACCGATGAAATTGTACCCGGTGATGTGGTTTTACTCTCGGCCGGTAGTCTGATTCCAGCAGATGGTTTGGTTATTGAAGCCAGGGATTTTTTTGTGAATCAAGCAGTATTGACGGGCGAAACCTTTCCGGTGGAAAAAATGCCAGGTTTATTGCCTGAAGATGCTGGTTTGGCTGAACGAACGAATGTTGTTTTCATGGGAACGAATGTTCGCAGTGGCAACGCAAAAGTGCTGGTCGTGAATACTGGTTTGCAGACCGCTTTTGGTCAAATTGCCAAACGGCTAACTCTGCGCCCACCAGAAACCGAATTTGAACGCGGTATTCGAAAATTGGGGTATTTACTTACAGAGGTCATGTTTGTGCTGGTATTTGGAATCTTCTTTTTTAATGTGCTTTTCAATAAGCCGGTGCTGGATTCTCTGCTCTTTTCAATTGCCCTTGCCGTTGGCTTAACACCGCAATTACTACCTGCCATCATAAACATCAACCTGTCTAAAGGTTCTCAGGAAATGGCAAAGCATGGCGTTATTGTGCGGCGACTGGAGTCTATTGAAAATTTCGGAAGTATGGATATTCTATGCACTGACAAGACGGGTACGCTCACATTAGGCATTGTGAAGTTGGATGGAGCGATGGACATAAACGGAGAACCATCCGAACGGGTGAGTTTGTATGCTTACTTGAACGCATTTATGCAGACAGGGCTTCAAAATTTATTGGATGAGGCCATTGTTAATAATGGGGCAAAGGGTGCGGATGAGTACACAAAAGTTGATGAAATCCCATATGACTTTATTCGCAAGCGCATGACTGTGGTGGCAGAAAAAAATAATTCAGATCCTTTTATGATCACCAAAGGGGCATTGGAAAATATACTGGCGGTATGTTCAAAGGTTCAGGTTGGACTTGAAGAAAAGGACCTTGATTTGGAACAGAAAGTAAAAATCCAGGAAAGATTTGTGGCCTGGAGTGCTCAAGGCTATCGGGTTTTGGGTGTGGCAATTAAATCGGTCCGTGGGCAGAGTCATCCATTTTCAAAAACCGGTGAAATTGACATGGTTTTTGCTGGTTTCCTGTTGTTTTTCGACCCACCCAAAGAAGGTGTGCTCGAGACGATACAGGTTTTGGCAAAATTAGGTGTCCAGCTAAGAGTGATTACCGGCGACAACAAATTGGTTGCCCGTCATACCGGACAGGTTGTAGGTTTGGGAGATGTAAAAGTTTTGACTGGTAGTGAATTGGACAATTTGCGTGATGAAGCGCTTTGGCACGCTGTGGAAGAAACCACTATTTTTGCGGAAGTGGATCCTAATCAAAAAGAACGTATTATTTTAGCACTCAAAAAACGCGGGCACGTAGTTGGGTATATGGGTGATGGCATCAATGATGCGCCTTCCTTACATAGTGCGGATGTGGGTATCTCAGTCGCTAACGCCGTGGATGTTGCAAAAGAAGCAGCTGACCTGGTATTGCTCAAACAGGATCTGGATGTTTTGAGAGAGGGAATTGTGCTGGGAAGAAAGACTTTTGCCAATACGCTCAAATATATTTTCATGGCAACCAGCGCTAACTTTGGCAACATGTTCAGCATGGCTGGCGCCTCGATGTTTCTGAGTTTTTTGCCCATGTTACCCAAGCAGATCTTGATGATCAATTTTTTAACCGATTTACCTGAGATGACTATTGCGGGTGATCGGGTAGATGACACATTTATTGAGCGTCCGCGCCGTATGGATATTAAATTCATTCGTCACTTCATGTTAATATTTGGCCCGCTCAGTTCGATATTCGATTTTGCTACTTTTGGTGTGTTGATATGGCTTATGAAGGCAAACGAACAAACTTTCCAGACAGGTTGGTTTATTGAGTCCATCCTCTCAGCAGGAGTGGTCGTTTTTGCAGTAAGAACAAGGCTTCCTTTAATCCACAGCCGGCCCAGTCGCGCCATGATGATGGTCACTGGTGCGGTGATGGCGGTCACATTGTTACTCCCATATTCCCCATTCGCCGGGTTGCTTGGGTTCACACCATTACCAATAACCTATTTACTCGTCATATTTGGAATTGTGACTCTTTACTTTTTTTCAGCAGAATTTGCTAAACGTTGGTTTTATCGAAAATATGGAGATTAAAGGTTGCTCGAATATTTGGTTCGAGAAACAGTTGATAAACCCGAAAACAGTAGAACTTTGATATCTCAACTACTGCAATTCATTTAATTCTGTAACAGATCGTAAATCTTGTTTATTCCTTGGGATGGTTCATCCAACTTTTTTACACACAGAATTCTTTTTCTGTTCCGGTATTTTATTCAAAGATTGCTTATTCATTCATTGGTTTTCACCTAATGTTTTAATCTTTATATTTGAATAAGTCACTCCGACTGGGACCTCCCAATGTGAAAGCAACCCAATTCTCCCCATGCGGTTATTTCCAGAGGGCAAGGTTGTTGAAGCGATAATTTGGTCATCTATATAGAAATTTGCAATGCCATCTTTAATCTCAATACTCACATTTTGGAATGTTTCTTGTAAATAATAATCCCCTTCTTTAACAAACAAGTGATTATCTCCCGTATAAATTGATTCCTTATAAATGATTGCAATCCCATTCCCAAACGTAAAAATCAGGCAATCTTTGGAAAACCCAATACCATTACCATAAACAACGACTTGAATCTGTCCCTTTTTATTTTTACTGGAAACCTTACCAGTAAAGACTAAATCACCTTTGAAGTTTGTGTTGGACCAAACAAAAGAGTCTTCCGGTGGTCTTAAGATAGTTGTGTAGCTGCCATCAGTCTGACGCCAGTATTTTTCATCGGAAACGAGAAAAGTTGGTGAGACCTCATTCTGCTGATTAAGAATCCAGGCACCAGCCCCGCCTAAAACACCTAGTCCGATTAACAAAAGTAAAAAAATAGCCCAAATTGGTAGCCGTTTTGATTTTTGGATTGGCGCAGGTGCAATGATTTTTTCCTCGGATTGTGTTGAAACTTCTGTTATGCCCAGTAAAGCCTGAACCGAGTTAGCCAGTTTTTCGAGGTGATTTTCAATGGGAGGAGACATGGCATCCAGCCAATGAAGTGATTTTATATAATAACGCATCTCGGTCGATGGCTCCACATCCTCTATACGTAAAGGAATAATCGGAAGGCCCTTATCGACAGCTTCGCTCACTTCACGAAGGACATGCACAGATTTATTTGACCCTGTTGAAAGTACCAGGACAATTACCCGTGATTCATTGATAGCATCAACGATTGAAGAAGCAAATGGCTGACCCGCCGGGACATCTCGGGGGGCAATCCAACAGCGAATCTTCTTGCTTTCTAACTTGGCACAAACCGCATCCGCGATAGCTTTATCTCCAGATGAATAACTGATAAACACATCGTGCGCCATGGTAAAACCTCCAATTCTGACTAGTCTCGCCTCCAGCGAAAAACCTGAAAACCTGAACGGGCAAGTAATTTGGGTAGAGCAAATGCTGGTTGGCGATCCATATCTTTTATCCGTTCAGGCAATTGATCCCAGGGGATCAGATCAGGGTGGGTTTTATTTTGAGCATCTTCGGGACCGGAAGCGTATTTCCAACCATTACGGAGGCGCTCCTGCATCCAATGGTCATGCTCTATTTGAGCCATTCTCTCAATTTCCGGAAGCGAAAACTGAAAACGCGCAGAATCCCAATCACGAAGCGGTTTGATCCCATATCCAATGGAATCTAATTTCAGACGAATATGGTCTACTTGGCGACGATTGGATTCACGTAAATCCTGAGGAAGATCATCCCAACTCACCATCGATCGTTTCTGCCCCATTTGTATTCCTTCAGCTAGCCTGTTGTGCAAATAATCTTCATGCACTGCCTGAGCCAGAATTTCATGGGTACCACCAATTACCAGATCTGGTGTGCAGGTCCTTTTAATCAACCCAAACGGAATGATGTTATGAAACAAAATATCCGATTCCTGCTCATTAGAAAATATTTTTGCTAACCCACTATCTTCCGGCATACTCAAAATAATTGATGGTTGATTACAGTCCAATCTCTGACGAAGACTGAAAGCTGATTGCAATCCGGCTGAATTATCATTCAGACAAATATAAATTTTATTAATTTTACTTTCACAAAATTCATTGAACACAGAATTAAAAGGTTGAAATCCCGAAAGTTCCGGATCCATATCCACAGGAATAAACTTGCAGCATAGAGATAATTTGGGAAAACTTTCTACCAACTGACTAATCTTATTTTCGGCATCCCTATCCACAACTAAGATCGTTAGTGCAATAGCGTTTGTTTTCCAGGATTCATACCAAATTCTGCCAGTATGGATGATCAGATTTTCCCCTAAGAAACCACATCCGACCACTAACATGTGGGGAGCATTCAATTCAGATGAATTTATTTGTTTATAGAGAGGGTGTTCTGAAATCAGGATCCTGGCACCTCGTTCAAAAATATTAAATATTTCCAGTCGAAAGGTTGGAAACTTTTCGGAATCAAATTCAAGTTCCCTCATGAGATCGCACAAATGCGGATTGATAATATGAATTACGCAGTTTAATGTGCCTCTTTTTCGTTTACTGGAAATTTGTTTGGCAGCAATTGCGATTTCTGCATTTGTACTATCATCTGCGCAAACAGCGACCAGGTAGCTGGCCTTGATAAGCGATGCTTTGATCAGGTTTGCTGTTTCTTTCGCATCTCGTTCAAGAACGACAATACCCATTTCCCGGCAAAGATCAATTTTTGGGTTATCAGCGTTGATTTCGATAACAACGATTGTGTGTCCATTTTGCCTTAATTGCGACGCAAGCAACCACCCTTTTTCACCTAAGCCACAAATAATGACATGGTCACGGATGAAATTTAACCTCAAAATTTGGATTTGATTGCGAAACAAAGCCGCCCCAGCAAGGACTGCTGTGTAAGCTGTGATCATTGGTAATAATAATCTTGCCACCTCTAATTCCCAACTGACCGGTCCGGAGACGGCACCTGATTCAAGCATGGAGAGTTGCAGCGTCAAGTAGAAGAGATCTGTATTTGAATAATTCTTCCCAAGCGAGTGTGTATATTTATAGAACCCAACATAACCAAGAATGAAGGAAAAGACAAATATAACCAGAACAATCTGCCATTGATACTCTGCCCAGAATCTCCTGAGACTTCGGAATCTTGCAGGCTGTTTCTTAATCATTGGACCTTTTTGAGATCGGTCGAGACCCAATTTTTTCATGCCATGCCCCCGCATTTTTTTATCGTTCTCTTAGTTGTACCAATGGAAAATTGATGAGAAGTCGCGAATCGTTTTAGAGGAAATTAATACGCTGAAAAGAATTTGAGATTTCTGACAAATTCAGTATACCGGACAGGCAATTGATTTTCAATAATTATTCATTGAATGGGTTTAATTTGTAAAAATGGAAGACAGAAATATTGCAATTTATTCTGACAACTTACCTGCTTTTTTTCGAAGAGAGGATTTGGTAAGAAAAAGAATTATCAGAACAGCTAAATATTTAAGAAGACTCTGATTTGTGCTTTATTTATAAAGAGCGATAGTTTGCAGCGTTTTTTAATCCCGCCCGCTAAAAAATGGATATAATATATGAATGCTTGATCCTGAGGAGTTGTTCGTTTCTGTTCCCCTTCTCAGCGGAGGCGAAAAGGTTTTTTTAATCCCCAATTGTTTTAGAGCGAATAATGACTACCAGTCTTGTTGAACAAAACCAGCAATGTCTGGCGGTTCATTGCTATTTTGGATAAAGGAGCGGTTTTATGAGCATTATTGAAGTATCTAATCTGACGAAATTTTACGGAAAATCACGTGGTATCGTGGATGTCTCATTCAAAGAAGAGGAAGGTGAAATATTTGGATTCATCGGACCCAACGGCGCCGGAAAATCCACGACCATCCGTCTGCTCCTTTCGCTCATCCATCCAACTAGCGGCAGCGCCAGGATTTTCGGTAAAGACGTGGTGACCCAGGGTCCTGAGATCCGCCGGGATATCGGTTACTTGCCCTCTGAAGTTTTTTATTACGAAGGCATGAAAGTTCGGGATCTGCTCAAGTACTCAGCAAGCTTTTATGAAGGCGACTGTACGCAGCGAATGAATGAATTATCCGAAATCATGGAGCTGGAATTGAACCGACGGATCAGCGATCTTTCTTATGGGAACAAGAAGAAGGTCGGCATTGTTCAGGGATTATTACATAAACCAAAACTCCTTTTCCTGGATGAACCGACCAGTGGACTGGATCCACTCATGCAACGCAAGTTTTTTGACCTGATCCGCGAAGAGAATGCGCGCGGTGTGACTGTTTTCTTCTCTTCACACATTTTGGGTGAAGTGCAGCGATTATGCACCCGGGTGGGTATCATCCGCGAAGGCAAAATTGTGGAAATATCTGATATTCGTTCTTTGCAGCAGAATAACTACAAAAAAGTGCGTGTGGTAACGGAAGGGTCGGGTCAGACTGTATTTGATATGCCCGGGGTGACCAATGTACTGGTCGAGAATGGTACGGTGAGTTTTTTCTACAAAGGCGATATTAATGCGGTGCTACAAAAAATCAGCAGCATTCAGGTTACCGACGTGACCATTGAAGAACCAACGCTGGAAGAAATTTTCATGCACTACTATGAATAGGCAGCGAAAATGAGCACAATAATCTTTAAACATGAATTTCGCATTCGTTTGAAATCGGTGATCATCTGGTCGATTTCTGTGGCAGCCCTGGTCTTTGTCTTTTTCTCCTTTTTCTCGGTTTTTGCGGAGCAAGCTGAACTGATGAAGCAAATGCTGGCTAAATTCCCAAAAGAATTGCTAATGGCTTTTGGTATGGATCGTATGGATTATTCGACAGTACTGGGCTATATCAGCTTCTACTTTTTATTCATTCAACTCTGTTTGGCAATCCAGGCTGGCAATTATGGGTTTGGCCTGGTCTCGATTGAGGAGAACGAGCTAACCGCAGATTTTCTTCTGACCAAACCCGTCAGTCGAGCGAAAATTCTAACCAGTAAACTTCTGGCAGCCTTCGCCAGTTTTCTGGTGACCGATCTTGTTTTTTGGGTGGCTACATTCATAGCCATCTCCATTTATTACGGAGGCCGTGAATATAATTTTTCAACGTTGTTACTGATTCTCTTTGGGGTTGTGATCTTTCAGCTCTTCTTCCTGAGCGTTGGACTGGTTATTTCTCTTCTGGTAAAGCGCATTCGAAGTGTGACACCCTATTCGCTCGGTCTGGCTTTTGGCGCCTACGTTCTAAATGCTTTCAGTGGCGTGTTTGGTGATGTTAAACTGGAACTCATCACACCCTTTAAACATTTCGATCCGGCCTATATCGTCCAAAATAACGCGTATAACACACCGTTGGTGCTGCTCAATGTTGCGATCACCCTGGTTTCCCTGGTGGCAAGCTATTGGCTGTACATGCGGCGTGATATTCATGCGGTTTCGTAAGGCGGTGCATGATGAATATCTTTATCCGAGAATTAAAATCTAACCTCAAATCTCTGTTAATTTGGAGTATTATTATCGCTTTTTTGATCATGATCGCTGTGACGAAATTTTCCGCCTTTGCCGGTGATCCTGAAATGTTGAAAGTACTGGATACGATGCCACCAGCAGTCCTGGATGCATTAAATATGCGTGCATTTAATCTAACCACGATAAGTGGTTTTTATGGGGTTATGTTCATTTATTTTGGTTTAATGGGTGCAATAGCTGCAGCTCTATGGGGCAGCGATATCATCTCCAAGGAAGAACGTGACAAGACGGTTGAATTTTCACTGGTATTGCCGGTATCACGCAGTAAAGTGGTCACGTCAAAAGCCCTGGCTGCCCTGTTTAATTGTGTCGCCTTTGTATTGATTACCTGGATGGTATCCCTTGTCGCGGTTCAAACCTATCATCCGGATAAGGCATTCTTTGACTTCCTGAGGATCGAAATGGTCGCCATGTTTTTATTGGAGTTGATTTTCCTGGCCATCGGTCTGTTCTTAGGTTGTTCATTGAAGCAATACAAAAACTCCAGTTCAACCGCTGTAGGCATCATCCTCATAACGTACTTTGTGTCCATTGTTTCTGGCGTACAGGAAAACCTGGACTTTCTCAAGTACTTTACACCCTTCCGGTATGTCGACGCGGGCGATCTTTTCCGAACGGGACAGATCGAAGGTGTGTATCTGCTGCTCTCCGCGGTGATCATTGTTGTATTCGTGGCAGCAGCCTATTTGTTCTATAATAAGCGCGATTTATATATTTAAGATGTTTATTGCTATTTATAAAAGGATCCAATAATAGCAAAAAGATAGGCGGTATCCTTCGTCCTTCCTATTGACGATCGCTCAAAAGGCCTTATAATGCAAGTAATAAGAAACGCCTTGGATGGCTGTTTGCTTGAAGGAGTTAGAAATGGAAGAAAAAACGACCGAACGACCGAAAAACCCAAAGATGGAAGAAGCCCGCGAGCACATGCGTGCAGCCCGCGAAAATATGCACAAAGTTGCCGAATCCTTTGTTCCTGAGGGAGTGCGCGAGAATCAGCGTGCTGCCCGCAAAGAATTCTTGATGGGCTTACGCAGCCTTTTGGATGCAGCCATCGAGCATACTGAAAAAGCAACTAAATAAGCACTTTACTTTTCCAAAAAACAAAAAGGACATGATTTTCATGTCCTTTTTTGATGGAATCATCAATTATCTTCTAAATAAAAACCAGAACAATGTTAGCAGCGTTGCTCCCCCAAACCCGGCTGCTATTACGAATTCGCCCGCTATATACAACTGAACGCTACTTAAAAGAAAAGCCGCAAACACAACCGCTGTTGCGGTTTTACGCTGTGAGCGGTTCAAACGTTCCATCTCGCGAGTCAGTGACGGAACACGAACATCCAGGCGTCCCTGTTCCATTTTTGTAAACAGCGCGTCGGTTCTGGCAGGTAGCTTGAGTATCAATTGCCCAATCTTGAGCACCTCATCCCAAATGGTCTTAAGCTTTCCACCGCCCTCAGCCTCAATCAGCTTACCTGCGTAGGGGGTCAGCCTTTCAAAGATGTTAAAGTTCGGGTCCAAACCAGTGCACATGCCTGAAAGTATGCTGACGCATCTGCCCAATAAAATCAGGTTTTCTGGCATCTGAAAGGGCATTTCATACATCAATTCACCAAACTCGTCGATAAAATCGCGAGCTTCCTGTGCATGCATACCCATTAATTGACTGGTGGATTTACCCCAAAAACGGTCAAAAACATGCTGACCAGCACGTTCCAGTAGTTCCAGATCAGCCCCGGGCAGTAGAATATCCAGTTTTTGGTATGCCATAGTGAGGCGGTGTATGTCCTGAGTCCCTATTGCAAATAGAATCTCACGCAACCCATTGAAAGTGATTTCAGGCAATATGCCGGTCATACCAAAATCCACGAAGGTTAATTTCCAGTTGTCCGGATCATCACCCTCACTGGGAGCCTGCACAAACAGATTGCCCGGGTGTGGGTCGGCATGGAAAAAGCCATCCTCAAAAATTTGTTTAAGATAAGTATCAAAAAGACGTTTAGCGACTTCAACGCGGTTAATGCCGGCTGCTTCGATGGCTGCATAATCGGTAATCTTAATCCCTAGTACATCTTCAAGGGTGAGAACGCGTTGTGTTGTATGACTCCAAATCACATGTGGAACACGCACATTCGAAAGATCTTTGAAATTTTCAGCAAATGTTTCGGCGTTTTTTCCTTCGTGAATATAATCAATCTCTTCATAAAGAGAATCGCTGAACTCCTGTATCAATCGGGGCACATTGGCATGTTTGCTGACAGGTTTATATTTTTGTAGCCATCCCCCCACAATCTTAATTGCGGAAAGATCTACTTCAACAATCGCTTCTATTTGTGGGCGCTGCACTTTTACAACCACGGGAGGACATTGCATGTCATCTGCTTGTGTTTCGCAAAGGCGGGCAGTATAGACCTGGCCGATCGAAGCAGAGGCCATTGGAACGGGGTTAAACTCGCTGAACTTTTGGTTGAGCGGCATTCCGAACTCGGCTTCAATCAACTTCCGGATCGGTTCAAAAGGTGCTGGAGCCACCTCATCCTGCAGACCGGACAACTCGTCGGTGATTTCGCGCGGCAGCACATCCAGGCGGGAAGACAGAAACTGCCCTACCTTGATCATGACACCACCCATCTGAACAGCCAACTTGCGGAAACGTTGCGCGGTCATCGTCAAGCGTTGTTTCCGGGTGGAACGAGTCAATTTCCGAAAACCAAATCGCGGCAGGATCATTTCCCACCACAATACGCCCAAAAACACACGGCCGAAAAATAATAGAATGCGATAATATCGTCTACGAATCATGTGCATCATTATAACGCTTACCCATTTAATGGAATAGTGAACGGATAACCTGGACGATTAAGCTCGTAAATAACTTTATGTGTGTGAAAAGACTCCCTGGCTTTGAGAGAGTTGGTGGGCTATGGAAAATTAAAGAACGTGGGAAAACCTGAATAAACCAGGTCTGCTGACCTTTATCAAGAGGCGCTAAAGTAAAGCGCCTCACGGTCAAAATGATTGAAACAACAATAGCGGGATCATTCTGGCGAGACTAAGGCAGCAAACTTTTCATCTGACCATAAATGATTTTTGCAGCACGTTCAGGTGCTAATCGGGACAAAAAGTCCATTAGTTTGGCGTCATTGCCAACCAACACATGGTATTTATTCTTTTCAATCCCGTCGACAATAACCTGGGCAGCGAATTCAGGAGTTGAGAATTTGATTTTTCCAGAATCACGGGATACGGCTTCTTCTTTTGTAACTACGCCAGAATTAACGGCGATGTTCGTTCCGATTGCTCCTGGAAAAACGACCGTGACATGGATTTTTGTAGAAAGAAGCTCGGAGCGAAGTCCCTCGGACAATAATTTCACAGCTGCTTTGGACGCACCATACAAAGTTTGACCAGGAACTGGCAAGAAACCACCCATGCTGGACAGGTTAATAATGTGAGCTTCCGGGCGTTTCAACAGGACAGGGAGGAAAGTCTTGGTCATGTACAACATCCCGTAAAAATTCACATTCATGATCCGTTCCATTTGCGGATAAGTCAGATCATTCAAAAGGACGAAGGGTTGAATGATGCCGGCGTTGTTAATCAAGCCATCTACGCTGCCATGAAAAGCAGTCACCTGATCCACCAGACCTTCAACGGTTTTCAAGTCAGTGATGTTTACCACATGAGTGGAAATTTTGCTGCTAAGGTCCCCAGCCAAACCTTTTGTTTCAAGGAGTCCCTGTTCACTGATGTCGACAGCAGCTACCTGTGCCCCTTTTTGGACCAATAACAGTACAATTTGCCTGCCAATCCCATTTCCCCCACCGGTAACTACAAAAACTTTGTTTGCAACTTTCATTCTTCCCTCCATCCCAACTCACAAACAAATTAAAGGAGATGGTTTTCACCACCCGATTTAATTATATAGTTAAATGATTATTAATATCAAAATAATTAATTATGTCCTGTTTCCACCCCCAAAAAAGTTCGTTCTGGTTGAGAAGATGTGGAGCACGATTTTAGGAAAGGTTTACCTGTTCACCTTTTATTGATCCTGGTGATAAAGTTCCGGAAGACCCAAAAACAATTAATTGATCTGTTTCAATACCTACAGTCCTTGTTGACATCCGGTTATTTTCAGCCCGATGTATAATCATTTCTGGAATGCCCATACCTCTTCTATCTACCAAGCTTTATATTCCACCTTCTCGAGTCAATGCAGTTTCACGTCCGCGTTTGACTCAAAAACTGCTGGCCGGATTGGCTCAGCCAGGTAGTTTCGCGTTGCTTTCCGGTCCCGCAGGATTCGGCAAGACAACCTTGTTGAGCGAATTTGCAGCGTCACTACAGCAACCAGTTGCCTGGGTTTCCTTGGATGCCAGCGACAGTGACCCAAATCAGTTCTGGTCGTATGTGATTACAGCTTGCCAATCTGTTCATGCAGATATTGGAGAATCCGTGGTGGCTCTGCTTCAGTTACCGCAAGGATTACCTGCTGAGGCGGTTCCATCCTTTCTGATTAATGACGTGGCTTTGTTTGGTCAGGACCTGTACTTGGTCCTGGATGACTATCATTTAATCCAAAATGATACCATCCATGCGGCAATGACATTCCTGATTGAACATATTCCGGGAAATCTTCATATTGTGATCTCTACCCGGGTTGACCCACCCTGGCCATTGGCACGCTTTCGTGCCCGGAATCAGTTGGTGGAAATACGTGCCAGGGATCTGCGATTTAATTCCGCAGAGGCAGCTGCCTTTCTGCACCAGATTCTGGAGATGACACTTAGTGATGAGGATGTAGAAACACTGGAAGAACGTACGGAAGGCTGGGCTGCTGGCTTACAATTGGCTGCACTTTCGATGAGAGGGCGTAGTGAACCCGGTGATTTTGTTAATTCCTTAAAAGGTAGCCACGTCTATATTGCCGAATATCTGGTTGAGGAAGTGCTGTTGCTCCAGCCAGTGAGTGTACAGAATTTTTTGCTACAAACCTCTATTCTTAAACGGCTGAATGTCGATCTGTGTGAAGTAGTCACTGACAGTAAACAGGGACAATCCATCCTACAGACTTTACTAAATGAGAACTTGTTTGTCGTTTCTTTAGATGATGAGGGTAAGTGGTATCGGTACCACAATCTATTTGCAGATCTGTTACAGGCACGTCTTCAGAGAAGTCTGCCCAAAGAACAAGTTAATATGCTTCATCAACGAGCTGCAGAATGGTATGAACAAGCGGGTATGGTCGCTGAAGCAATTGAACACGCCCTGACAGCTCAGGATCATCAGCTTGTCTTAAGACTGGTTGAGGAGAATGCACTGCAAATCATCCTTCAGGCGCATGTGCGAACCGTCGAAGGTTGGTTTGACACAATTCCAATTGAATTATTCGAGAAAAGCCCAAGGCTCAATATGGCATATGCCTGGCTGAATCTATTTAGAGGAGCTGTAACCCAATCCATACCGTACTTTGAACGGTTAGGCAAGATATTTTCTGTACCAGATTCACAAAATCAGAATCCTTCCATTCAAGGCGAATGGCTTGCTTTACAATCCAAATTGGTGAGCTTACAGGGAAAGCAGGCAGAAAGCCGGGACCTGGCTCGCGAAGCACTGAACGTCCTTCCCGAAACAGATTTCCTGATTCGAAATATGGTGTATGTCAACCTGGCGTCAACCTATGAACAAATGTTGGACTACGACCATGCCGCAGAAACATTCCAAATGATTGCCCGAAATGCCAGGTTGTTGGGAGATTATACATTTGAAACATTAGGCCTCTCTGGTCAGGCGCGGATGGAACTTCTGCATGGCCACCTGCATAAAACATTTGAAATTGCCTCAGAGGGTATCCGGCGGTTGGAAGAGACCGGAAGAAAGACACCTTTCAGTGCAACTTTTTTCGGTGAGCTCAGTGAGGTCTATTATCAATGGCATCAACTTGATCAGGCTCGTTCACTTTCACTTCGTTCAGTGAATGCAAGTGGACCAAGTGGATATAGTGATCCCGAAATTTACAATCATATATTGTTTTCGAAAATTTGCCAGATGGAAGGTGATTGGAAAGCAGCTATCCATGAAATGCATAAAGCCTGCGATCTGGCTGGCAGGATTCCACCGGCGTTGATCAAAGAGAATGTAATTTCACAACAAGTGCGAGTAGATTTAGCCGCAGGTCGACTGGCTGAGGCGCATGAATTACTCAAACCAGAAGGATTCACCTTTGGAGATCCGTTTGTTTTTCCTGAACTGGCCAATGGTGGGAATATTACCCAGCCGATAAGCTTGTTGTATAACAGCGCTCTGCGCGTACTCTTACTCCAGAATTTGGAACAACAGAACCCATTGAACTTAACTCGTGGGCTGAGTCTGGCAACATCCATACTGGCTGGAGAACTGCACTGCAGTCAAATTCCACTTGCAATTGAGACGCTCCTGATTCGTAGCCAGATTTATGATGTCCTCGGTGAAGAAAAAAACAGTCTGGCAGATGTGATTCAGGCTTTAATGCTCGGCGAGCCAGAGGGTTTTATCAGCGTTTTTATAGAAGAAGGAGCCCCGGTGGCCGAGGCATTAAGAAGGATTCTTACGCACAAAATGGCTGGAGCTATTCGCCCGGATTATGTAAACACAATATTGAATACCTTTCCTAAAAAAATGACCACATTTGGCGATCCTGCCAGACAACCGGTTTTAAATTCAAAAGCAGTGTTTAAAGAAAGCAACACACTTGAACCAATTATCGAGCCTTTAACTCAGCGTGAAAGAGAAGTGCTGGAGTTGATTGCTGAGGGCGATTCAAACAAGGAGATTGCCACAAAGCTGATCATCACGGTCAGCGCAGTTAAGAAACATACCGGTAATATTTTTGGCAAGCTTAATGTTAACAGTCGAACACAGGCTGTTGCTCGTGCACGATTGTTGAAATTGCTTCCTTTGGATCAAGCCTAAGACTTAATTGACTAAGAACTTTTAGAGCAGGTGTACTTTGGTACACCTGCTTTTATATATTGCTAGGCAAAAGACACCTCTTTCGACCATTAAAAACCCATGTCTGAATGTTTATATTGTGTATAAGTTAGAAATTTGGAGAAAAACATGAAATCACATTTTCAAGCTGACTTAAACGAAGCGCAAAATTGGAAAAAGATATATGCCCTGGGTGCTTTCGCTGTCCTGGGGACAGTAATGGTGGGTGTGGCTGAAATACTCATTACCCTGCTGCCTGGTGGTATGACTGTCAGTGAGACGATCTTCGACTGGTTCGCCCTTTTTCAAAACAATGAGTTCATGGGGCTTCGAAATCTGGGATTATTGAATATTCTTTTCGATTTGTTGTCTGTTCCAACTTATTTTGCATTGTATGCTGCTCACCGGCGGAACAATCAACCTCTGGCAGCGCTTTCGATGATCGTTTCGTTTCTTGGTGTGTCTGTCTTTCTGGCAACAAATCGGGCTTTCGCCATGTTCAATCTTAGCCAGCAATTTACTTTGGCTACAACCGTTGAACAAAAAAAATTATTGGCAGCAGCCGGGCAGGCCATGCTTGTGGTTGGAGAAAGCCACACACCAGGTACTTTCCTGGCTTTCTTTCTTTCGGAATCTGCCGGTTTACTCATGTCAATCGTCATGTTGAAAGGTAGGATTTTTGGCAAAGTGAATTCTTATGCCGGGCTGCTTGGTTTTGGAACTCTGCTTATCTTTGAATTCAGTAGTTCTTTTGTCCCCGCATTACAAAACACAGTCATGGTATTTGCCATGGTGGGTGGAATTGCGAGTATGGGTTGGGGTCTTCTGACCGCCCGACGAATGATCAAACTTGCTTTGGAGGAGTAAATAAATGACGACAAAACGAATTTCACGCCGCGACTTTTTGAAAGTAAGTGGCATTGTCCTTGGCAGTACGCTGCTTGTTGGTTCCGGTCTGTCTGTTCTTGAAAATCAACAACCGGAGATATCCTTACCAGAATTTCAATTTGGAGAAAATCAAATGTCAAAGAAAATCCTTGTTACTTATGCCAGTCAATCTGGTTCCACAGCCGGTATCGCCGAAGCGATTGGCAAAAGTCTTTCTGATGGTGGTGCACAAGTGGATGTGGTCCCGATGAACAAAGTGCAAGACCTTTCAACTTATTCCGCTGTTATTGCAGGCAGTGCCATTCAAGGTCAAAAATGGCTACCGGAAGCCATGCAGTTTATGCGTGATCATCAGTCTGAGTTGTCTCGTAAGCCTTTTGCTTCTTTTATGTCCTGTATCACCCTTTCCATGAAGAATGCCGACCAATACAGAGATGGATTAAAGGAATGGATGAGTCCGGTGAGAGCTATGGTGCGGCCTGTCAGCGAAGGATATTTTGCAGGCACGTTAGAATTCTCAAAGATTCCTTTTTCATTCAACACTCTGGCCATGCGGATACCGGTTTTAATGGGTATCTGGAAAGAAGGTGACCATCGAGATTGGAATGCCATCCGAAACTGGGCAGAAGGATTGCGTCCGCTGCTTCTTCGGGTCTGAAACATGGATAAACGATATAAATATGAAATTCGTGTCACTGAGAATCTGGAGGCTCACTGGTCAGATTGGTTTGCCGGGATGGATGTTCAAATGGCCTCGCAAGGTGAAACAATTCTGAGCGGCCATTTGATCGACCAGGCTGAATTGATTGGATTGCTGTATAAAATTCATGCACTCAATTTAACAATCATTGCATTCCGGCGAATTGAAATTCATCAGTAGCCCATTAATTGACAAATTGATAATAAATTACGGTTCACTTAAATTATTGTGGATTTCCCGATAGCCCAAATGTTTTCCAATCTCCGGCCAAACTTATTGAGCCGGGGATTGTATTTATATTCTTCACTACTTGTGTTGTTTTCTATGTCCTCGTATTCAAAGCCTGATGTTGTCGGGTTGGGAGCGGGATTCAATAAGACAGGCCAAATTGCCAGCATCTTATTCGGTATTAATTCACAGGCCAGTCCCTGCCAAGGCTTCGTGTGCATTATTCCTTCATAATGGGAAAATCATTCATTTGGCTCAGGTTGGGATTGTGCATCTTTTTGAAGCGGATTGCACTTAATCTTCATATACTTCGCGGCTGAGGCTTTCTGAAAGATAAATTCCTTCGGAGGTCAGCATGGCGTTCATTGGAAATTTGGCACCGGGAATTGGGATAACCTGTTTCTGAATTGTGGCAGTGCAATGATGCTGGAGATTGTCAA
>PHBS01000024.1 GCA_002841995.1 Chloroflexi bacterium HGW-Chloroflexi-8 | reverse complement strand
AAATTCTACCAGGTCCTGCAATCCGGGAACCAGGTCTGGATGTAGAAGAATTGTGCCAAACGTTTCTTTCGCAGCAGAGGGTTGAATAGGTGTACCAGCAGCTTGATCATGTGGGGTAAAAATCATGCCGATCGGTTGAAATTGAAAGAGTTGAATTTCTCGAATTGGGAACGTTTTTGATTTGAATTGAATCCAGTTGCTAAATTGATTTATTCTGGACGTTTCCTGAAAACCGCACTTTTGTAATACTTTAACAGAAGCAGGATTGCTCACACGTCTGGCGGTTACACTGTTACATTCGGGATGTCTGAAAGCCCAACCCAATAACGCCTGCACTGCTTCAGTCATGTACCCCAGATTTTGAAAGTCTGCGTCAATGCCATAACCAATTTCTACGATTCCATGCTCATCTGGCAAACCTTTAAATCCAACCAAACCCACGCCCATTTCAGGAGTATTGATTTTGATCAGCCAGTAGGTTTTCCACAACCAGTTATCTCCTTGAAACTCATTCAGCGTTGCAAGTTTCATCCGGATGGCGTGCCGGACGTTTTCATCCACAAAGTTATTGGCGAATGGGAATCCGAATTGCTCCGCAACCACATCCGGATTCTCAAGAAACCCACCCAGTTGTTCTGACGAGAGGGGAATAAGAAGCATCCGTTTGGTTTGGATATTGATCATCACGAATCCTGAGCTTTTCGTTTTTCATCGGACACGAGATGAAAATGCAGGATCGGAAAATCCTGATTCTTTCCCCCATTGACGATAATCCGATATCCTGAAGATTCCAAATTGTATTGTTTGACCAGTTTTTGGATGGTCGTGAAACAGTCACTCAGGAAGGGAGTATGCGCCGAATCGATGGCCATGACCGAGTCCAGATCGCTTTTCGGAACGATCAAAACATGAAAAGGGTAGGCTGGTTTTGGGTGAAAAAAGGCGATGAGCGTTTGGGTTTCAGCCAGCCGGTTGATAGGTAAAATATCCGACATATGGGCGACAATCCAGGGAGTGATTCGTCTTAAGGGTTTAGTTTTGCTGATTTGAAAAATAAAATTCAGGAAATATTGTCGAAGTGAAGGCACATGACCTCTTCACCTTCCACCAATTCACCAGTCTTATCGAAACCAAGACTGCGGTAGAGATTTTCTGCCGCCTGATTACCCGGTTCAATACTTAGTTTAATCATGTTGATATCCGGTCTCTTTCGGATTTCATTGATGACAATTTGCATTGCCTTTTTGCCGTAACCTTTTCCTTGAAAATACCGGTCAATCATTAATCTGCAAACCCAATAGGTATCATCTTTACGGTCAAACGCGTACATTAAGAAACCAACCGGTCGGTTACCATCGTATATTGCCAATGGAATACATTCCGGGAATACTTTTGATTCTGCTATGGAGTACAAATTGCTGGCAACATAATGCTGCTGATCATGGCTGACCTCTAAATGGGCGATTGCTTCAAAGTTTGATTTCGTTACCGGGCGTAATTCAATATTCACTGTGACTCAACTCCTCAATCAGAAAAAACAGTCTTGACAGACTCTAGTTTTACCACAAACCTTTGATTTAATGCGGAAAAAATCTCATCAAAATTGGATTGATTCAAGTGAATTAAAGACGTATTTTTTTTACTAAGGACGTTCTAATGATCGGCAGAGCCGCATAGGCTTTATTGCCCGTAACCCCGGCCGACAATATAATCTTCCAGATTATTGATCATGTTGTCCCGTTCAGAAATGACAGATTTAACCACATCACCGATTGAAATCAGTCCAACAAGTTTGTCATTTTCTACCACTGGCAGGTGACGAATATGGAAATTGGTCATGGCAGTCATGCACTCTTCAATGGTCGAATCAAGCGTTGTTGTGATCACCTCATGGGTCATGTAACGCTCTATCGTATCTTCCGGGAAAAATACTTTGGCAGCAGACAGTAATTGAACGATATCCCGTTCCGAGATGATCCCCACCAGACCTGTCTCATCAATCACTGGTAAAGCTCCGATATCTTTTTGTGTCATTAATTCCAATGCTTGCAGGATGCCTGCTTTGGGTTGAATAAACCAGATCTGATCCCCTTTAACCTTTATTAGATCCTTTACTGTTTGCATGATTCTCTCCTGGGATAACTAGCTTGTTTTGATCGGAAATCTGCCTTCTAATTGATTGTGAAAATTAGTACAAATTGGACTAATTTACTCTTATAAAGAATATCATACACAATAAAGGATTTAAATTCAATAGAATGACAATGCAACAGGAATGTTTTTCCTGTTATTTATTTGAAAATGAATGAAATGAATTTGTTATCCATTCAAAAGTCACAAGAATATGTTAAAACATAATCATTTTCAAATATTGACCTGTATAGGATTCGGGGTTCTGTGTGATTTGCTCCGGAGTTCCTACGGCAATCAGCTTGCCCCCGGCTGCCCCGCCTTCTGGTCCCAAATCGATGACCCAATCCGCAGTTTTGACCAATTCCAGATTGTGTTCAACGACCACCACAGAGTTACCAGCATCCACCAGCCGCTTGAGAACACCCAATAATCGGGCAGTATCTGCCAAATGCAGACCTGTGGTCGGCTCATCCAGTAAATACAATGTGCGTCCGGTAACTCGACGACCAAGTTCTTTTGCCAATTTGACGCGCTGGGCTTCACCGCCGGAAAGTGTGGTGGCGGGTTGACCTAGCTGCAAGTATCCCAAACCCACATCGGATAACACTTTCAAACGGGAGTAGGCATTTAAAACATCCTTGAATAAATCCAAAGCTTCTTCGACTGTCATTTCCAGGACCTGAGAGATGTCGTAATCATGATAATGAACAGCCAAAGTCTCGCGTGTGAATCGCCGTCCATGACACAGCGGGCAGCGTACTTCCACATCCGGAAGAAAATGCATCTTAACGACTAGTACGCCCGTCCCTTCACAGCGTGGACACCGCCCGCCGGCAACATTGAAGGAGAAGTGCCGGGACGTTAAACCATGCAATTTTGCGTCTTCGGTCGCGGCAAACGCAGTGCGGATGGCGGTGAACACATCTGAATAGGTTGCAACATTTGAACGTGGAATACGACCGATGTGAGTCTGGTCGATGGTGATGATTTTTTCGATATATTCGAGACCTTCGATTGAATCATGTTGACCTGGATTCTCATTGGCACCATAAAATCGCTGTCGGATGGCTTTGTCTAGAATATTGAAAATCAGGGTAGATTTACCGGAACCGGACACCCCGGTCACTGCAACCAGCAGTCCCAATGGAAGGCTGACTGTGATATTTTGAAGATTATGCTGACGGGCACCCTGAATGGTTAGAATTTTATGGTTGGGTTCTCGACGCTGCACCGGGATCGGGATGGAAATACGCCCGGAAAGGTAATTCCCGGTAATCGAATTGGTTTGGCTTTTGATCTCCGCCGGCGTCCCAGCAGCGACCACCTGACCCCCGTGTTTGCCTGCACCCGGACCGAAATCAATTACATAATCTGCCGAATTAATCACATCCAGGTCATGCTCGATCACCAGCACAGTGTTATCCAGATCCCGTAACTTACGTAATAAATTTATCAGACGGTGGGTATCTCGCGGATGCAGCCCAATCGTCGGTTCATCGAATATGTATAAGACCCCGCTCAAACCCGAACCAAGCAAGGATGCCAGCCGTAAGCGCTGGGACTCTCCAGCGGAAAGTGTGGGTGAGGCCCGTTCAATGGTCAGGTAACCTGCCCCGACCTCGACCAGCCTGTGAATGCGATCCTGTAAGTCGCTCAGGATCGAAGCTGCAATGAGCATTTCTTCGGGTTGCAGCACGGTAGGCAGATCATCCAGCCACTTTCCAAGATCAGAGAGTGAGTGTCGGGATAATTCGATGATCGTCTGTCCATGGACGGTGACTGCCCTGCTTTCCGGGCGTAGCCGGGTGCCATCGCAGTTTGGGCAAGTTTGGATGATTAAAAACTCCTCCATTTTTTCACGATAAGCCGGATCTTGAATCCGTTCTGCGTATCGGCGCAGGTAGGTGGTAGTGATGCCTTCGAAACGTCCCTGTCGTACGGTGGCTGGTGGTTCAACATTCGGGAAGTGCCGGCGGAAGAGTTCGTTTTCCACTCCGTAAAATATCAGATCACGTTGGATTTGGGTGTAGTCTTTGATTGGAAGTGAAAGATCAAAATCAAATCCGTAATATCTGGCGGCTGCCTGCAAGGTGTTGGAATTATATTCAAGATAATTTGCGTCCCAACCGGTCACGGCGCCATCCGGAACGCTTTTTTGATCATTCACCAGTTGTCGAATATTAATCTGATGTACGACTCCCAATCCGGTACAGGTGGGGCAGGCACCATCCGGTTTATTAAATGAAAAATTTGCCATACTAAATTCCGGAACAGCAGAGCCACAATGCGGGCAGGGAAAGGTTTCTTGTGAGGTTTTGGTATCTTCATCGGTGTGGAATTCGTTCTCCCATTCCGGATCAGAAGTCGAATATCCCGGTGCAATATCCTTTCCACAGGTTGGGCAAGGCCGGTGACCCAGCCGGGCGTAAAGAACCCGCAGATACGTATAGACATCTGTCGAAGTACCGACCGTAGATCGGGGGCTGTGGTTGGTCATGTGTTGATCGATGCTCACGGATGGCGATAATCCCGTAATTGAGTCAACGGGAGGTTTGGATAACCCAAAGGAAACCAAGCCAAGTGCTTCCATGAATTGGCGTTGGCTTTCTTTAAAGAGGATGTCAAAACCGATCGTCGATTTTCCCGAACCTGAGATGCCGGTGAGAACCACAACCTGATTCTTCGGGATGGAAAGATTGATGTTTTTCAGGTTATGCAGACGGGCACCACGAATGATGATTTCAGAAGTCATCGTAACTCCTCAAGTAAATAAGTGGTCAATAAAAAATTAGTTCGTCCTTTTTGATTTTACAACCCTGGTGTTTGAATGGAAGGTTTGGAAGTCACTGAAATCACAAACCTGTTTTTCTCAGTGGTTTCTATTCATTCAAAACCACAATCATTCTAAAAATAATCATACAATAAGGTTATGAGAATTATTTTCGATCAATCATTTAAAGAGGATTACCCATGAAAACTTTTGAACAGTGGATACAATTTTACGAGGATGAATGTAACAGTTCTTTACTATATGAAACATTGGCTTCATTGGAAAAGGATGAGCGACTGGCTGAGGTGTATCGCCGAATTGCCAAAACTGAGATGAAACACGCTCAGGTCTGGAGTAAAAAATTAACCGAAGCAAAACAGGAGGTTCCCGAATACAAACCATCCGGGAAAACACGAATCCTGATCTGGCTCTCCAGGAAGTTCGGTCAAGGAATGATTCTGAATAACATTCACGCCATGGAACAGGAAGGTAGTGCTGGCTATGCTGCTGTGCCTGGTATGGGTGAACTACAGGCAGCAGAAGATTCCCACGCTTTTCTGGTTACCCAAATCACTTCCAGTGTTAAAGGGGGAATTGAAGGTGGTGTGCTGGCTCAGCTGGAGGGAAGACATCGCAGTGGTGGGGGGAATGCGTTACGGGCTGCAGTTCTGGGCGCAAATGACGGACTGGTTTCCAATCTCAGCCTGGTGATGGGTGTGGCCGGGGCAGCCGTCGGCAATCGAACGATTCTGATTACCGGTCTGGCTGGTATGCTGGCGGGAGCCATATCCATGGCTTTGGGTGAGTGGTTGTCGGTACAGAGTTCGCGGGAATTAATCAGCCATCAGATTTCTGTTGAAAAAGCAGAAATTGAAAATGCACCGGAAGAAGAAGCAGAAGAACTGGCATTGATTTATGAAGCCAGGGGCTTGAAACCGGAGCAGGCTCGTATTCTGGCAAACCAGATTTTAGAAAACAAGGAAAATGCAATTCAAACACTGGCACGTGAGGAACTGGGAGTCGACCCGGAGGAATTGGGTGGTTCTGCCTGGGAAGCTGCCATCACTTCATTTTTATTATTTACGATTGGTGCCATTATCCCGGTTATACCATTTACATTCCTGACAGGCATGACAGCTGTTTTTGTCAGTATCGGTTTCAGTGTGATTGGGTTATTTGGACTCGGCGCAGCGATTACTTTGTTCACCGGAAAAAAAGTTCTTTTTTCCGGTATGCGCATGGTGATTTTTGGTTTGTTGGCTGCTGCGGTCACGTTCGGTATCGGCAGCCTGATTGGTGCAAATATCGCTGGATAGTGCCAACAGATTTCTCTATCATAAGAGAATGGATTTTTTCTAAGGGTATAAAGTGGTGTAAATCAGCCTTAGAATAGTTCCGGCTGTCACCAGCAGGAAGAAGAACCGCACAAATTTTACCCCGGAGCGCAGGACTAATTTTGAACCCAGAAATGCTCCGCTAAACTGCCCAACAGCCATGATCAGCCCTGGTACAACCAATACTTTCCCGCCAATGGCGAAAAAAATTAAGGCAATGATATTGCTGGTGAAATTTAGCCATTTAGTGGAAGCAGTTGCTTTTTTCATGTTGTAACCTAAAAGCAGGACAAAAGCCAAAATCCAAAAACTGCCTGTGCCGGGTCCAAAGAAGCCGTCATAAAAACCCAAAAGAAGGCCAAAAATTAAGAAGAATAGATTTTCTTTCATTTTTGGATGTTGATCCACACTACCCAGGTCTTTTGAAAACAACATAAAAATAAAGACTGCCAGTAGCATGAAAGGGATGATCGTTTTGAGTAAGTCCTGCGGAAGAAGCTGGATTGTCAGTGTTCCAACAGCAGCTCCGATGGCAGTGAAAAGTATTCCCAGACCCAGATCCTTCAATTTCACCAGACCGCCACGCGTATAGTTAAGGGCAGCAATCAGGCTTCCAAAACTGGATTGAAGTTTGTTGGTTCCCAAAGCAAAATGGGGGGGCAGACCCACTGAAAGAAGGACTGGAACGGAAATAATACCGCCTCCTCCAGCGATTGAATCAACAAAGCCGGATAAAAAACCCCCGACAAATAAGATGATGATAACGAGAAGCGTCAAATCGGGCATACGAACCCTGCAGGCAAGGATGGAATAATGTTCCGATCATATCATGAGCTATTGGTTGCTGGAAGGGCAAGTAACAGATAAGAAAAACCACTGCCTGTTTCAAGCAGTGGTTTGGATAAAACGGTGTCTGGTGTGTATTAATAATTGGAGAGGGTTGTGATTGCAGGGGTGCGATCAAACATCCAGAAGGCTAATGGTAATCCCAAGCCGAGTGTTATCCCGGTGATTGCCCAGGCACTGGCTAACCAGAGAGCGCTGAACCACCAGCCAATGAGGATGAAGTAAATTGCGCGGGCTAAGAAGGATGGTTGTGTTGAAGAACTGGTTCGCATGACCCAGCGTCCGTCGGATTGAACCAGGTAACGGTTGGTGCGTACCGGTTTGAGAGTCATAATCTGTGGCAAGCGGTTGAGCATCAACAATCCTAAAGGTAAACCGATAATCGTTACGTTAAATACCCAGGCTACGATTGTCCAAACACCACCCAGCCATAGGCCTACAAAAATAAAATAGAGTGCCCGCAAAAGTAATCCGGGTCCTTTTTCTTGTTCTATTCGAACAGTTGAACTTGTCATTGCAAATCCTTTCTAGGTCAATGAAGTATCAAAAATCGCACTTCATGATAAATATACGGATATGCAGTAAAAAAGTTGCAAGTCAGGAAAGCTAAATTTTCAAACGCTGTAAATTCGTTACTTCTTCCAGTTTGTTATAAAACTTAATCTTCCCTTTACCTTCTCGCTTGGCCTGATTGAGTGCTCGATCGGCTTTTTCTACCAGGGTGCGGATATCGGCACCATCATCCGGCATGAATGCAATTCCGGTGTTATAAGAAAGGATAAATTCCTGACCATCAATGCTCATGGAAAGTTTTGTTCGTTCACGATAGCGCATCATCAGGTTTTCAAAGTCAAGTTCAGGGCGGATATTATCAAAAATGATCATAAATTCGCTGCCACCGTAGCGAATGATGATATCGTCTTTTCGTTTGATCTTTAGAAGCGTATTTGACAGATCCTGCAGGGCGATATCCGCCTGGTTACGCCCCAAGCGTTCCAGGACGTAATCGAAATCCTCCAGGTCGATCATGGCGAAGGCCAATCGTTTCTTGACGAATTGAGCATTCTTGATGGCCTGTTCACCGTATTCGAACAAAAACTTTCTGTTAAATAATTGGGTCAGATGGTCGATATTGGATAGTGTTTTTAACATTTCATTCTGGTTATTTAATTCTAAATTTTTGTCTTTGATCTGGTAATATGTGCGGCTTAAGTTACGAACCTGGAAAAAAACCAGAATAAAAACGATCGAGACCGAGGAGATCATCAACAAATCGTTGATATCCTTACCTTCAAAAAATTGAATCAAAAAAGTGATCGGGATAATCAAAAAAGAGATGCCCAAAATATTGATAATGTAGCGATTGGCATCGATCCGCAAAAAGAGCTGGTTTTCTTTAAATTTTGACAGCGATGGGTGTAGAAAAGCGATTGAGACCAACAGATATCCAACCGGATAAAACAAATCCAAATTGGAAATGGTGGAGATTCCTTCCAGCAAGAAATAATTGGAGGTCCAACCGTAGAGTTTGAAATAATTCAAAATCCCGATAATCATGATCAGACCTGCACAGAAAATAAGGTAAATTGCAGTAATCTGACCGGATCGAATCATTACAATGAGCGATAATACAAAAATAATTGCCGCTACTCCGAACAGGAACAGGATTAGAAGAATCGTATCAATCAGATTGTTAGGTACAACCAGATCATCTTTGATGCTGACCACCCAGATGAAAATGCTGGTTGCAAGCGTAATAATCAATCCATTAACGAATGTGCTCGATGAAACTTCCTCTTTAAATTGGTTGATCATGGAGAAAATACCGATCAGAAAAAACACAGCTCCCAGAGCATAAAAAATGGCTTCGAATACAAGGTCAATTTGACCACCACCCAGGTAAAAAAACCGGCAAAAGAAGTAATTGCCAATTGAGTCAAAAAATTGACCGAAACATAAAAAATACCAGCCTTTTACAGGATATGGCTGGTGAAAATAAACGCCGATGAAGAGACAGGCACTGCATAGAAACGCAAATCCAACAATATAAATACTATCTAAAACCGGATTTTGTCCAATGAAGATTTTGGCAACAATCAGGAGAATTCCAAAAATTCCAACAGTCTTCCAAATATTATCTTTGCTGATCAATTTGCTCAAGACCTGCATGATTGTTCCACCGACATGTTTTTATACCCAATAAATTTGTAGATGTATCAGGCTGAAACTTAAAAAATAACACATTGCCAAATTTCAATAGAAAATACTAATGAATATTATAGCAACGATTAATGAATGGTTTGTTTTCTGGAACGGGTAAAATTACAGGTCAGGGGTTTTTTTGTGCCACTCGGTGGTTAACTGGTAGGCATGGGCAATTTTAAAAAGCTGATCTTCTCTGAAATGGCTGCCCAGAAGTTGTATGCCAATCGGAAGGTTTTCCGAATCAAAACCAACGGGTATTGCAATAGCGGGTACACCAGCCAGATTAATGGGCAAGGTGAAGACATCTTCCAGGTACATGGCTAATGGATCGTTGCTATGTTCTCCGATTTTAAAGGCAGTGGTGGGTGCAACGGGTGTTGCAATCACATCCACGTGCTCAAACGCCTTTTCAAAGTCCTGTTTGATGAGTGTGCGGACTTTTTGTGCCTGTCCGTAATAAGCATCGTAGTATCCTGCTGAGAGTGCGTATGTGCCCAGCATGATCCGTCGTTTTACTTCAGAACCAAAACCATTGCCACGGCTGTTCTTAAATAATGACAACAGGTTACCCTCATTTTCCGAAAGACCAAAGCGGATCCCATCGTAACGGGCGAGATTTGCAGATGCCTCAGCCGGGGCTATCAGGTAATAAACTGGCAGAGCATATTTTGTATGCGGTAGACTGATTGCATGAACAGATGCTCCCATGGATTTCATCTGAAGGATAGCCGTGCGGATGGCTTTTTCGACCTCGGGTTGGATCCCTTCAATAAAATATTCCTGAGGTACCCCGACCCGGATTCCGGAAAGATCCGGATTCTGGCTAAAATCTACATGCGGTACAGGGATTTCCATGCTGGTCGCATCAAACGGATCTGCTCCGGCCATTATTTCATAAAGCAGCGCAACATCCCTGGCGTCTCTGCCAAAAACCCCGACCGTATCCAGTGATGAGCCATAAGCGATTAATCCATAACGGGAGCAACGCCCATAGGTGGGTTTGATACCGGTTACACCACAAAATGATGCAGGTTGACGGACGGAACCACCTGTATCACTGCCCAGAGCTGCCGGGGCGAGCTGTGCAACAACCGCAGCAGCAGATCCCCCCGAAGATCCGCCAGGCACCCTGGTTAAATTCCAGGGGTTATGGGTGGTGAAGTAAGCAGAATTCTCCGTGGAGGACCCCATTGCGAATTCATCCATATTTGTTTTACCAAGGATCACAACACCGGCGTCTAAGAGGCGTTGAACAGTTGTGGCACTAAAAGGAGGATAATAATTTTCAAGTATTCGCGAACCACAAGTGCAGCGTAAATCCTGAATGGCCAGAACATCTTTTACAGCCAGTGGAATGCCTAAAAGTGGAGGTAATGCGGTTTTGTCTCTTGCCTTTTTACGCTTTTCATCCGCAGCCTTCGCCTGCTTCATTGCCAGGTCCGGCGTAAATGTCAGGTAGGCTTTAATCTTCGGATCGAGTTTTGCAATGCGATCCAGGTATGCCTGGGTCAATTCAAGGCTCGAAATTCTTCCGGCAGACAATTCAACCAACGCTTCGCGAATGGATAAGGTCGTCAAGGATGTCATCCGAACTACTCCATTACCGGCGGAACTTTAAATTGAGAATCCTGCTTTTTTGAGGCATTTTTAAGAACCTGATCAATCGACAGACCGGTTAAAACTTCATCTTCTCTCAAAGCGGATCGATCTGGCAGTACAGAAGAAGTAGGAAGAATGCCATCTGTATTCAGTTCCTTGAGTGATTGCGCATAATCAAGAATGGCTGAAAGCTGATCTCTATATTGTTCCACTTCTTCCAGGCTGAGTGTAAGCCGGGCAAGCTCAGCAATATGCACAACTTCTTGAATAGTAAGACTCATTGGGTATTCTCCAGGATAGAAAACGTGATGGGTAATTATAGCATTGGAGCGAAAATTAAAGAAAGAGGTCGCTGCTAGAATAGCAACGACCTCTTGAGTAAAACTATTTATGGATTATACCGATCGTTTTTCGCGATCGTAGTTCAATCCCAGGAAAGCGGGCACACGTGCTCGCTTGAAGGTGATGATCATCACAATAATGGTAGCAATGTATGGCAGCATTTGAAGGAATTGGTAAGGCAAGAACGAACCAATGACCTGAACGCGGAAAGCCAGGACCTCCACAGCAGAGAAGAATAATGAACCGAACAAAATGGGTAATGGACTCCATCCGCCAAAGAAAGTCAATGCAATTGCCAACCATCCCCGACCCATGACCATGCCTTCGGTAAAGGTACCTGAGTAAACCATCGGCAAATAAGCACCGGATAAACCAATCAAAGCACCGCCAATAATGGTGCTCCAATAACGATTTTTGGTGGTATTCACACCGAGGCTGTCCGCAGTCATTGGGTGCTCACCCACAGATCGAAGTTCCAATCCTTTTTGAGTGCGGTACAAAAAGTACCATAAACCAACGGAAATGATCACCGAAGCATAGACCAGTATATTATGGTTGAAAAGAATAGGCCCAAGCACAGGTATGCTGCTCAAAAGCGGAATTGCCAGGTTGGGGAGAGTTTTGATTAATGGCGGCGTGAGTGTAATTCCGATGATGATTTTTGGAAGTAATGTGGAAAGTCCAACGCCTATGAAAAACAACGCCAGACCGATCACGAATTGATCCATTTTGAGTGCTGTGGTGAAGTAAGCCAATGCCAAACCGAATAAAGCACCGGACAGCATGGCCGCTACCATTCCCAGGAAGATACTGCCTGAGTAATAGCTAACCAGGAAACCTAAGGAAGCACCTACCAGCATCATGCCTTCTTGTGCGACATTAAATACACCTGTACGTCCTCCCAACATCGTACCTTGGCCGGCAAGGACAAATGGAACCATGGAAAGGAGGACAAGTCTTAAGAAATTTACCAGTATATCCATTGCTTATTTCCTCCTGACAACATCGGATAATAGGACGAAAAGTAAGATCAAGGCTTCCACGATAAAGACCATTTCAACCGGGATCATCAAAGTACGTTGCATGGCACTCGCGCCAACTTCCAAAATTGCAATAGCAAACGCCACAAAAGGCACAACCCGATTGTCTCCTTTTGCAATCAAACCGATAATCAGACCAAGTACCATGTAATTGGATTGCATTCCTTCGATTAACCGATGTTGAACACCGGCAACCTCGATTGCTCCGGATAGACCAGCGATTGCACCACCCAAAAGCAGTGAGAGAACGAACATTCGGCGAACTTTGATACCGAACACGCCAGCTGCGCGCGGATTGGCACCCGTTGCAATTAATTCGTATCCACCTGTCGTGCGTGCGGTGTAAATATATACACCTATTGCCACAAGAATTGCAATGATGATACCGGCATGGAATGGCGGATTCTTCATGAATAGTGGCAGCCACCCGCCAACACCAATGGCAACAGTGGTCGGGTGTCCAGCGCCGGGGTCACGCAGGGCGCCAGTACAGACATAATCAATGAGTGCCAGCGCGACAAAGTTTAATAAAACCGTGGTTAATATTTCATTGATATTGAATTTATACAATAACCAGGCAGGTATCAAACCCCATATTGCACCCGCAATAATACCGCCTAAAATGACCAATGGGAGTAGTAAATAGGCTGGCAGACTGGAAAATAAAATTCCCACAACTGCAGCGCCGATCCCTCCTGCAATCATTTGACCTTCACCACCGATATTAAATTTTCCAGCGGTTAGCGGAATCGTGAAAGCAAGAGCCTGTAATACCAGTGGTACAAATTTCAAGAGTGTTTGAATGAAACCATTTGGGGTGCGGAAGGACGTAAATAAAATTGTTGAATAAGCTTTGAATACATCAAAACCCATCAGAGCAATAAAGATGCCTGCTGCGATAAAAGAAGCCACAACAGCTAAAAAGTAAGGGAGCGCTTTTTTTACAATTGTCATGGCAGGGCTTTCTCCTCAGTGGCAGGGTTTTCCTCTTTAATGCCACTCATCAATCGTCCAATTGCATATTTATCAAATTCCGAACGTGGTAATATACCCAGAATTTCACCGCGATATATGACTGCAATCCGGTCGCAAATACGAATTAATTCGTCCAAATCCTCAGAAATCAGTAAAGTGGCATATCCCTCTTCACGCCGTTTCAACATTTTTTGGTAGACAAAATCCATGGATGGGATATCAAGACCGCGGGTAGGGTTATGTGCTACTAATAGTTGGGAAGGCATTGAGAAAGCGCGGGCAATCAAAACGCGTTGAATATTTCCACCAGAAAGGTTGCCACCGACATCTTCGGGTCCACTGGTTTTAATGTTGTATTCCTTGATCTGTTCTCTTGTTTCCTTGAAAACCGTTTTCCAATTGATGAAATTTCCATCCGAATAAGGTTGGTTGCGATGATGTCCTAAAATCAGGTTTTGTGCAACATTGGCTTTTGGCAGGAAACCATCATGCAGGCGATCCTCCGGGATATAGGCAATACCTGTCTTGAAAAGTTCCTGATTATTTGTGTGAGTAATGTCCTTACTATCAAGCAGGATTTTTCCATGGCTAACCGGGATTACACCTGTCACAATTTCTGCCAATTCGCGTTGTCCATTTCCCGCCACACCAGAAACACCCACAATTTCTCCACTGTGAATATTCAAACTGACATCTTTTAGTCGTGGAATGCCATCTTTATTGATGAAAGAAACCGATGACATTTCAAATGCTGCAGCCTGGTCCAATCGATTGACAAATGAACTTCGTTGATCTGTGGCAAAATATATCGAATTCTCAATATCCATCTTGTCACCGACCATTGCCCGGACGAATACCTCTTCCGAGGCATCTTTGCGGTCCAGGGTGGTGATGTTTTTTCCTTCGCGAAGAACGGTAATACGATCACAAACACTCAAAACTTCTCGTAATTTATGGGTAATAAAGACAATACTCAAGCCATCATTAACCATGACCCGCAAGGATTCAAATAGAGCGTCGACTTCCTGGGGTGTTAAATTGGTTGTCGGTTCATCCAGGATTAAAATATCAACCCCACGATAAAGTGCTTTTAATATTTCCACTTTCTGACGGGTTCCAACTGTCAAAGTGTCAATTGTTGTATTTAGATCCACATCCAAGCCAAAACGTTGACATAAATCAAGAATTTTCTTTTCTTCGTTTTGGGTCTTCATCGTATAACGGTTGTCAATATCGGTACCCAGAATAATATTTTCCAACACGGTAAAATTTCCAATTTGTAAAAAATGCTGGTGAACCATGCCAATTCCCTGCCGAATGGCATCTTTTGGTCCTTGAATATTGATTTTTTTACCTTTGTGCAGAATTTCGCCTTCATCTTTACGATAAAGACCATAAAGGATATTCATCAACGTAGTTTTTCCAGCGCCATTTCCCCCTAACAAACCGTGGATCTCTGCCCTGCGAAGGGAAAAGGTAACACTGTCAAGTGCCACAGTTTGTCCAAAGACTTTACGAACGTTCGTAAGCTCCAGAATAGTTTGATTATCCATCTCTAAGTATCACCTTTAAACCCGATAATGGTTTTTATATGTATGAAAAGAATGTAGGATTTCCAGAGACCCGAACTTAATGGGTCTCTGGAAATTTGGTTCAGTGTCTAAAAAGAAATTTTACGAACAGGGAATTTATTTGATTTCACTAGAATCTTTAACAACTTCAATTTTTCCGCTATTGAGGTCAGCAATTACAGTATCCATTTGGCTAATGACAGATGCATCTACATTCATCAAAGGGGTATTGAATTTAACGCCAGTTGCAAATCCCAGTGGATAATATCCACCAGTCTCACCAGCTACTACTTTATTATAGATATCGGTGAGTGGACCGGAAAAATCATAGATCAATGACGTGATGTAATTATCAGGAGCGTAGCTGCTCTTGTCTGTGTACTTTACTGTGACAAGTACCGGTGTTGCAGCGGCTTTTACGGATTCAAATACTCCAAACACACCGAGGTTTAATGAACTCATAATCACATCCACACCCTCGGCAATCAATGCATCCGCAACCTGACGGGCTTTAGTTGGATCATTGAAATCGCCAGCCCAAACAAGTTTCACTTCCACATCAAGTCCTGAATCTTTCACAGCTTGTTGAACAGCATGTGCTTCAGCGTAGGAAAATGGAAGTGTTAATCCACCCAGGTAACCGATCTTACCAGTTTTTGTTGTTCTGGCTGCAATCGCGCCAATGCCATAATATCCAACATGGAAATTGCGGTCAATGAACCATAAGTTGGCTGGGGAATTTTCCAGGGCTGCGTCACCTTCGGCGATGAAAACAACATCCGGGAATTGGACAGCCAAATCAGCGGTTTGGGTAACAAATTGACCACCATGAGTCCAGATGATATTAAATCCGGCATCAATATATTCACGCATGACACGATCGACATCCGGAACAGCAACGCTTTCGGAATATGCAGTCTCAATTCCGGTTGCGGTTTTCAAGGCAACAATACCTTCATAAGCCAGGGTATTGTAGTCAGCGTCAGTGATGACACCAGGGAAAATGGCAGCCAGTTTATATATTTTCGTGGTAGGTGCTTCCGTGGCGACGGCAGCAGGTGCACATTGTGTTGTCAGGATTGACAACAGGACCACAAGGGTCAACAACAAAATTCTTGACTTCTTCATAACATACTCCTCTATAACTAATACTACATATAGGTTGGGAAATAAAAAAAGCCGGGTTCCCCCAGCTTTAAGCTATATGTTACACTTTTTGACTGAAGAGTCAATGTTTTTAGAGAAATTTTCAAAAAAATTTAATACTTATCCTGATAAGATTGGATATTTGTCATGCTACAGCCCTCTAAGTTTAGTAAAGTTACAAAATTGTATTTCCGGATTTTTAATTTATTTATGAACTATTTGATCTATACTATTGCTAACTGGTGCAAGTATTTATGTCCCATGAGTCATTTATATGAGTGAAAAAATCTAATTATCCGTGCGTTTGAATTTCTAAATTGTGATATTATCTCAATTTATCAGGAGAAAAAATGAAAATTATCATTCAGATTCCAAAAACGCGTGATGATTTTAAAGCATATTATGATTTGCGTTACCAGGTTTTAAGAAAACCATGGGGACAGCCAAAGGACACCGAGAAAGATGATTATGAACCCATCAGCCAGCATTTTATGGCACTGGATGAGGGAACCGGGAAAATAATTGGTGTTGTAAAGTTATTTGAAAAATCACCCGGTGTTGGCTGGTTCTCTCATTTAGCGGTCGATCAGCACTACCAACGCAAAGGTGTGGGGATGAAATTGCTTGAGACTGTCGAAGAGGCAGCCAAACAAAGTGGCTTTACCTCGCTGGGTTGTATGTCGCGTCTTAATACCACTTCATATTTTGAAAAACGTGGTTTTAAAATAGAAGGATTTCCCACCCATTATTTTGGGACAACACAGGTTGTCTGGATGGAAAAAAAGTTAACATAAATAAATGTGAGGCTTCCAGGATTTCGGAAGCCTCACTTCTTTTAGAATTAATGATAAGGAAAATTAATTGCCTGGATCGGGTTGGGGACGTTGAAATACTTTCGCAATAACCGAGAAGAAACCTTTAATTGGCAGTAAAATCCAGGAGATCAATCCACTTAGCAAAGAAAAGCCCTGTCCCAGCCAAATTAAGAGTGGGCGAAAAACCTTCATAAAAGGTAAGTGTGCATAAGCCATCGCCAGGACGATCGTTGAAATCGAGATGCCAAATCGCAACCAATCCGAGAATTCGATATGAGCAAATTCTTCCAGCATAAGTTCGATACCGATATTGAGAACCAACACATACGCCGCCTGTTTTAGGATTGGTTCCCTCTCAACAACATAACTAAAAATTCCAGCCGCAAAACGCATTACCAGGATACCGATGGCAACACCGAGCATTACAATCAAGATGTGAGAGGACAAAGAAACAGCGGCTACGACATTATCCAGACTAAATGCAAGATCCATGAGTTCAACATTAAGAACCGTAATCCAAAAACCATTTTGTTTGACAGACCGCATGGATTCGTCTTCACTGCCTTCGTGTCCGGGTGCACCCAGATCATCCAGTGCTAACCGGATTAAATATATTGCCCCAATGATCTTGAGCCAGGGATTCTGGACAATAATGCTGGCCAGCAGGAGCATAATTCCACGACCCGCATATGCACCAATCAAACCAACTCTCAACGCAGCCATTCGTTGGAATCCGAGAGGTTTATCCAAAATGTGACCAAGTTTTGACAACGCTTTTGGCCAAGGAATAGGTTCATGTTCTGGAAGCTTGGTTACCATAGCCCCTAAAATGGCGGCATTGTCAATTGAAAGTATCCCTTCCAGGAAAATCAATTGGATGATAACGACAATAATTGACCAATCCATGTTTTACTCCTTTTTTCGCCTTTTGCATTTCTTTAAAGCTATCTCATAAATTCATCTTAAGTCCATGAGTAGGCTTGAGGAAACGGTATTTAATAAAAGTATCGGGGAACGAGCTAATGTTACCACTGCTATTCAAGAAAAAAATGAATCAGGCCGGTTATCAAAATTTTTTAGGATAATAATCACAAAGATCTTTTTCATACTTTAGATATTTGTGAAAATATAATATTTTTAAATTAAAATAATTTGTGAAATAATGTGCAAAATAATGCGATTGTCTGACAAATGTTATTGACTCAGTTTTTCCGGAATGCTATACTAAAAGATGTGCTTGCCTTAATTATTAGTAGTGAATGTAGTGGACTTGAATAAGAATTTATTGGCACACCCCGTTGCGGATCATGAAAGCTACGGGTTATTTGGCGTATTTTCAGAACTTTCAAGTTCGCAAACCCAGATTTGATCACATTATTTATTAGGAGTATACGCAATGAAAGTAACACCCCCAGTACCAGTTTCTGTCGACAAAATGTCAATTGATGTTTCTGAAATTGAAGGTTTATTATCCCCTCCTCCAATGAATTTGCCTCCATGGCAGGATGCTTCTTTCTTATTAGGTGATGGACGCACCATGTTCATTCGATCCATGACCGAACAGGATGTTCCTATGCTGTTGGAGTTTATGAAAAAAGTCATGGAAGTGAACAAAGACTTTTATGACATCGTAGGCGTTCGTGTTTATGGAGAAATTTTGGCAGTTGTTCGCAAACGCTTGAAAGATCCTTTTACCCTTTTAGGTTTGATCGATGGTGAGTTTGTGGGTTTTGCTAATGGCCGTATTATGACCAAAGATCGTGCAGTTAGTTTGCACACAATGGCTTTCTCCCGCCGTGGTAAAGTTGGTTGGGCAATGTATTATGCCAAAACTTACTATGCCATGGAAATTGTAAAAGTCAAAGAATGGTGGTCAACTTTCGAAAGTTACAATGGTTGGCGAATGGCTGGATTGGCGATGGCTCAACCAACAAAACCCTGGCCAGAATACCAGCATGAATTGGGTGGCGCAAAGATCTACTATGTGACCGAAGATTCCTGGAATGACTCACTCAAGGAATGGTTACCTAACTATATTGGAAACCAAATGGATTTCAATCCAACAGACGAGATTCGCAAAGCAAATGAAGTTATGCGAATGCCAGAGAAGTTGGAACTTTAGTTACTTTTTCAAAATGGATGGATCAGGGGTTCTGATCCATCCATTTTTTCAAATATGACGGTAAGAAACCGCTAAATAGTTTTTTCAAAGCAAGTTTTTTCATTGGTAGATTTTAACAATATCGTTCAATAATTTTTTCTGTTTGAAAATGAAAAATAGGATAGCGAAAGCTGTTCTGAAATTTACAGGTCTAAGAATTTTCTGCTAATTTGGTCTAAACAGTCTCAGGTTGCGTAACCTTTTTTTCAAAATCATAACGGAAACAATTTGAACAAGCTTATTTTTTGGTATGTGTTTGTTATCCAATCAGGAAAATAGATTGAAAAATCCGGAATTTTCAACGATTAAATCAAAGTACAGTAATTTATTCGTATTTCAATTTTATGGAAATTTAAATTTTCAGGTTGAAATGCGACTTCTGGAGGTAAGAAATGGCAGTTATTAAATCTGAGATACGGTCAGGTATTTATTATGATTCAGCAGTTCTCATGCAATTACAACGTTCAATGTCCCAACTCGAAGGGGTTCAGGATGCAGGCGTTGTTATGGGTACTGAAGAGAACAAAGAAATATTAGCGCATATTGATCTGGTAAATTCGGAAGTGAATGCCGCAAAACCGGATGATATGGTGATCGTCATACGAGCAGAAAATGAAGCGGCAGCATTGAGTGCGATTGAAAAAGTCGACGAACTTCTGACTCGCAAACGTTCAAATGTAGACCAGGATTATCGACCTAAGAGTTTGGAAGGTGCGGCAGATATGCTGCCGGATGCCAGTTGGGTCTTGATTTCAGTGGCAGGTCGTTTTGCAGCCGGTGTTGCGCGGAAGGCATTGGAATTAGGAAAACACGTTTTCCTCTTCAGCGACAATGTGTCCGTTGAAGATGAGATTTCCTTAAAGAAAACAGCTGCAGAAAAAGGCTTGTTGGTCATGGGACCCGATTGTGGTACGGCGATGATCAGTGGGATTGGATTGGGATTTGCCAATAAAATTCGTAAAGGTCCCATTGGTGTGGTAGCCGCAGCCGGAACTGGCTTGCAACAAGTTACAACCCGCATCCATCAATTAGGCAGCGGTATCACGCATGGTATTGGAACCGGTGGGCGCGATCTAAAAGATCCGGTTGGTGCAGCAACATTTTTAATGGCACTGGATGTGCTCGCCAGAGATCCGGAAACAAAAGTGATCACCCTCGTCTCCAAGCCACCAGCTCCGCAAGTTGCCGAAAAAGTTATTCGGAAAGCTCGTCAAATCAATAAACCAGTCGTGATTAATTTCATCGCCAGAAAACCAACTTCCCGTCAGGAGGGAAACCTTTGGTTTGCTACCGGCATGGATGATGCGGCCGCCTTGTCTGTGCAATTAGCCCAAAATCCTCCCGAATTAAAATCTACAAACCAATTCCCAGTAGAAAAATTCGCAAAAGGACAGCGTTATTTCCGGGGTTTATTCTCTGGTGGCACATTAGCTTATGAAGCGCAGTTTTTGTTAGAGGGTTACATTGGCCGTGTCTGGGCAAATGCACCCATTAATAAAGAAAACAAACTAAAAGATTCTCTAAAAAGTGAAGAAAATTGTATTGTTGACCTGGGTGAAGATGAATTTACTGTAGGACGTTTGCACCCAATGATGGACAATGAAATGCGCATTCGACGACTCCTGGAAGAATCAAGAGATCCTGAAGTTGCCGTGATTATGCTGGATGTCGTAATTGGCTTTGGTTCTCATCCGGATCCTGCCAGTGAGTTGGCTCCGGCTATCGTTAAAGCGAAACAGGAAGCAGAAAACGCGGGACGTTATTTAGAAGTGGTTGTGGTTGCAACTGGAACCGATGAAGATCCTCAAAACCTCGATAGTCAGGTGGCACAATTACGTGCTGCAGGTGCATGGGTCTCATCCTCCAATGAGGAGGTTGTCAACTATGCCGGATCCATCTTGCGGTCAATCAATCAACCCGCTGAAGAAACATTTGTTTTCAAACCAGTGGATTTAGAGACTCTATCCAGAAAATTAGAAGCGATCAATGTGGGTTTGGAATCCTTTGCCGAAAATTTATTGGCACAAGAAACTCCGACCGTTCATGTCGATTGGCGACCGCCTGCTGGCGGAAATGAAAAATTGGCCAACATTTTAGAAAGAATGAAGAAGTTTAGTTAAATACTTATTCGTACTTTTTTGAGAAACATTAATTTGTTCAATATCCAAATAAGGAGTGTGAAATGACGATAAATATTGATCAGGCTAACCAAAAAGCAATTGACGCCTTTATGGATGCCAGACCGGTTGTGGTTGGCGTTGCCAAAGCAAAAGACGTAATCCCCGGAATGCACGATAAGTTGTTCCTGCACGCAGGTCCTCCAGTGACCTGGGCACGCATGGCTGGACCAGTTCGTGGCGCAATGATTGGTGCTATGATCCTGGAAGGTCTTGCAAAAACAGCCGAAGAAGCCGAGAAAAGACTTGCAAGTGGTGAAATAGAATTTGCACCTTGCCACCAATATGACTCTACCGGGCCAATGGCTGGTGTAATGTCCCCATCTATGATGGTTTATATTGTCGAAAATATCACCACCGGCTACAAAGCCTTTTCCGGTTTGAATGAAGGCCGTGGAAAAGTCTTGCGCATGGGTGCTTATAGCGAAGAAGTGCTCAATCGGATGCAATGGTTAAATACCGTATTAGGTCCGGCAGTCGATACAGCTTTAAAGGAAATGGGTGGTATCGATCTGCGCACTTTATTGGCAAAAGCATTACATATGGGAGACGATGGACACAACCGCCTGGACGCTGCATCTTTGTTGTATACCAATCTTTTGGCACCTTATATTGCCAAAAATGCCAAAGATCCTTCCGTTTCATTTGAAGTCATTAAGTTCCTCGGCGAAAACGCATTATCCATTCTCAACCCGGTTATGGCTGGTTGTAAGACCATGACGATGGCTGGCCATAATATTGAAGGTTCAACAATCGTGACGACCATGGCACGTAATGGCACCGATTGGGGCATTCGTGTCAGTGGCTTAGGAGATCAATGGTTCACAGCACCTTCACCGATTGTAAAAGCACTTTATTTTGCAGGATTTACCGAAAAAGATGCGAACCCGGATATCGGTGACAGTGTCATTACTGAAACTGCAGGTATTGGTGGATTTGCTATGGCAACCGCGCCAGCACTGGTTACTTTTATTGGTGGAACACCGCGTGATGCCATCAATACAACCCTGGATATGTATCAAATTACTTTTGGTGAACATAAGCACTTTACCATCCCATTCCTGGATTTCAGAGGAACCCCGACAGGTGTTGATTTGAGAAAAGTTGTTGAGACCAATATGACCCCACGGGTGAACACCGGCGTTGCCCACAAAGATCCGGGTGTGGGTCAGGTGGGCGCAGGTGTAGTGAGTGCACCAATGAAAGTATTTGAAGACGCATTGGTTGCTTTTGCAGAAAAATATGGCATATAGGTTTGCCTTTATTAGTTACTAACTGGAGGGAATAATGGATCGAAAAAGTTTTATTAATATGATGGCGAATGCCAAAATGTATGACCTGACGCAAGGGTGCAGTATTTTTACCCCACCTTTCCCGGGCGATAAATCTCTGGAAATTCACTTTTTCAAACGTGTTACCGGTGCGTATGGCGGTGGTGCGGGTGCAAATGGTCAAATCCTGAATTGGAGCAATTCCGTTGGTACCCATTTAGTTGGTGAGACTGCTTATCATTCCGGCGGCCGTTCAATTTGTGATGTTTCTCTGTATGATTTAAGTGGTGAAGGCGTTGTGGCAGATATTTCTGACATGGTTGGAGATTATGATCTCTATACCCCGGAGATGATTGAGAAAAAAGTAAAAGTTAAAAAAGGCGATATCCTGATTATCAATACAGGTTACCACCGCTATTCCTGGGATCAACCGGATGTTATCAATCCAAAAGCTCAGGGTGGTGTTGAGAATAAAGAGTTCGGTTTCTTGGTTCGACATCCAGGTCCTTCTCCGGAATTCTATGACTGGGCAATGAAAAAAGAACTCAAGTGGGTTGGTGTGGATTGTGGAACTGCTGAACATCCAATGAATACCCCAATTCGCCGACTGCACGAAGTTGAATTTAAAAAAGCAGAAGCAAAACTGATTGCAAAATATGGCAAAACCTGGGATGAAATGTTCCCTCAGGATTGGTATTATGAACTAACGCATATCATTATGCCTGCCAAACATTTCTTAATGGTTGAATCTATTGTTGGCGATATCGACAAATTAAAGAATCAGCGAGCCTGGATCACCTGTCAGCCAATTCCATTTGTGGAAGCCGAAAGCGCCTGGGCACGTGTGGTTGCATATCAAGCACCGAAAGGCATGTCTGAAAAAGACTTCTTTGGCGAAATGTCCAAAGTAAAAATGTATGATATGTCTGTGCCATTCAGTGTCCGTTCCCCTCAATGGGCAAATTATGAGCCACTCAGCATAAAGTTCTTCAAACGCGGAGCGGGTGTATTCTTTGGGATGGGGCGTAATGGGTCTATCTGTAATGCCTCCATTCACCTTGCCACACATATGGATGGCGAGAAGCATTTCTATCCAAATGGGCGTGCAATCGGCCAGGTACCTCTGGAAGAATGGGTGGGACCCGGTGTGGTTGCTGATATTTCGGAACTTGTCAGCAATTCCAGTGTTTATACCCCCGCAATGATCGAATCAGTCGTTGACATCCATGAAGGTGATATTCTGGTTATTAAGACTGGCTGGTATAAATATGGCTGGATGAGCAAAGATTCGGATGAATTCCGATATATGATCAAACACCCAGGTCCATCTCCGGACTTTGCGAATTGGGCTGCTGAGAAGAAGATCAAATGGATCGGTGTCGATTGTGTCGCTGCTGATCATCCGATGAACACTATTCAAAGGCAATGGCACCCCAAGACTTTTGAGGAAGCCAACCAAAAATTGATCCGCGATTTTGGAAAGAGTTGGGATGAGATGTATCCATTGGATGAGTATTACCAGGATATGCATTACAACTTATTCCCCAAGAAGATTGTGCATGCTGAAAATCTTGGCCTCGAAATAGCTGATGTCCCAAGTGGACGTTATTACATCGGCTGTTTCTTACAACGTGGAATGGAAATCGAATCCATGTGGGGTCGTTTCGTCGCCTTCAAAGAAGGATAAATTTTACTTGAAATTACTGCCCCCCGGCGCTTGATTTTTTGGGGGGCAGTAGTGATAATTATGAGGTGGTGAAAGATTGCTTTCGGAACTGGCGAATTACTTAACCCGAATCGAGGAATTACATAGCCAGACTACAACGCCCATACAGGTTCTTCCTGTAGATATGATCAATAGGCGACTCTTCGACCAGGATTCTGGTTCCGACTTTACTCCATTTGCAATCCTCGTTGCGCATATTTCAGAAGTTGAGCAGTTTTGGATTTGTGAGAAGGCAGGAATTGTACCGTCTCATCGAAATATAAATCCTGA
This sequence comes from Chloroflexi bacterium HGW-Chloroflexi-8, assembly GCA_002841995.1. GTDB lineage: Bacteria > Chloroflexota > Anaerolineae > Anaerolineales > Anaerolineaceae > UBA6170. The sequence goes on along the minus strand of PHBS01000024.1, from coordinate 7,608 downwards.
GTTCAAAACTATCACTCACGACAACATTGACTTTACTCGACCACTCTCCCAAACTTCTATGATTACAAATAAAATCTTTATTAATCTGTCATCCGAAAAACTCGATGAAAACTAACTGGTTAAAATCACCCGTTTTTGGTTCAGGTTCGGTAGGCAATTTTATATTTGATTAACCATAGGAAAATCTGCACGCAATTAGGAATAATAGGAAAGAATAACATTGCATCACCATTTTTATATCAACTCATTCCATATTTTATTAATCAATAAAATAGACCACAAGTACCGCAACAATATTCTCAGGAGGTAAAGTTTATATGAAGCCAGCTCCATTTGATTACTTTGCTCCTACCAGTTTAGAAGAGGCTCTGGAAAAATTAACAGATCTCGGATACTCTGGCAAGGTGCTGGCTGGCGGGCAGAGCTTAATCCCGGCCATGAATTTTCGCATGGCTCGCCCTGCTGCGCTGGTAGACCTGAACAAGGTTACTGAATTATCGTATATAAAACCCACCCAAGATGGTGGACTAGCAATTGGAACAATGACTCGCGATAGCGCTATTGAAGACAGCGAAGTCGTCAAACGATTATTCCCAATTATTGCTGAAGTAATGCCAAATATCGCCCACAAACAAATTCGTAACCGTGGAACATTTGGTGGTGCTGTCGCTCACGCGGACCCGGCAGCACAAATCCCTGCTTTGTCTTTGTTATTGGATGCTAAAATGAAAATCCAATCCAAAAAAGGAGACCGCTGGGTAGATGCACAGGATTTCTTTATGGGACCTTTTATGACTGTGTTGGAACCGGAAGACCTATTAACTGAAGTTTTATTACCCGGATTAGTCCCAGGAACAGGAACCAGTTACAAACAAATTTCCCGCCAACGCGGGGGCTATGCCCAGGCAGCAGCCATCAGTAAAGTGGTCATGGATGGCATCAAAGTGAAAGATGTCCGTGTTGTACTCTTCAGTGTTGCCGAAACACCTGTTTTGACAAAGGAACCTGTTCGGGTGTTGGTTGGTCAAGTGCCCACTACAGAAGCGATTGAGGCTGTTGCAGAATATGTTGCCCAAAATGAGTGTGATCCTGGCACCGACATTCACGGAACGGCAGAATATCGCCGAAACCTGGTGCGTGTATTGGTACGCCGTTCATTAACTGAAGCTGTTGAGCGGGCAAGGAAATAGGAGGGCATGATGGCTGACAAAATGAAAGTAAAAATTACGGTGAATGGCACTCTTTATGAAAGGGAAGTTGAACCCCGTTTATTATTGAGCGATTTTATTCGTCATGATCTGGGATTAACCGGAACTCATGTTGGATGTGAACATGGGCTTTGTGGTGCCTGTACTGTGTTGATGAATGGCGAAGCTGTTCGTTCTTGTATTCTATTCACAGTGATGGCGGATGGAGCTGATATCAAAACCGTTGAATCTCTAGGAACAATGGAAAAAATGCATCCCATACAGGAAGCATTTCAGGAGAAACACGCTTTACAATGCGGTTTCTGCACGCCAGGTTTCTTAATGACCACAGTCGAGTATTTGGGAAAGAATCCGAATCCAACTGCCGAAGAAGCTCGAGAAGCTATCGATGGTAACTTCTGCCGCTGCACTGGATACGAGAATATCGTGGAAGCTGTCCAACTGGCTGCAAAAAAAATGGCAGCTCACGAACAGTAAAGAGAGGTGAACCGTGACAGAATCATTAATTTCTAAATCAATTAAGCGGAATGAGGATCCCCGTTTGCTAACCGGAAATTCGACTTTTATTGATGATATTGAATTTCCAGGTATGCTGCATGTGGCAATCAAACGAAGTGATTATGCCCATGGAGTGATCAAAAGTATTGATACCAGTGAAGCCAAGAAAATCCCCGGTGTGGTGGCAATTTACACCGCTGAAGATTTGGGCGATTATTGGAAAGCTGGCCCGCTTCAAGTACCACCTCCAACTGCCATTCCTGGTGCAATATTCCATGCCCGGCCTTTGGAATGCATTGCCAAGAATAAAATCCGTTTTTCAGGAGAGCCAATCGCAGTCGTTGTGGCAGAAAGCCGTTACATCGCTGAAGATGCGCTGGATTACATTTATCTTGACGTGGAGATGTTGGATTATGTTGGGGATCTCGAGAAAGCTGTTGAACCTGGTTCCGCCTTGGTTCATGAAGATCTTGGGTCCAATCTGGCGGCGGATGTTGTTCAGGAAGTCGGCAATTACGAAAAAGCAGCTGCTGAAGCAGATGTTGTAATCAAGAAACGGATTGTAACCACCCATGTTGCTGGTGGTGCTATTGAAAATCGTGGATTTGTTGCTCAATGGGATGACAATATGAAGATCCTGAATTGTTGGGCAACCACGCAAGGTCCTATCCCGATGCGCAACAGCATCGCGCGTTATTTGGGTCTGATGGAGAATCAAATCCGAATGATAAATCCCTCCATTGGCGGTGGTTTTGGACCCAAAATTATGTCATCTCAAATTGATGATGTCATTATTCCCTGGATCGCAATGAAGCTGAAGAAACCCATCAAATGGTTTGAAGATCGGCGTGAAAATTTCCTGGGCACCACATCCGAACGGGATCAGGTCCATTACGCAGAAATTGCACTTAAGAATGACGGAACGATTTTGGGTGTTAAGGATGTGTTTTACCATAATACTGGTGCGTACGATCCTTATGGCATGACAATCCCGCTAAATACACAGACCCATGTCATCAGTAACTATAAAGTACCGAACTATTACACCGAAATCAAAATGGTATTCACCAATCAAATGGTTGTGACTCCAGTACGTGGTGCAGGTCGATCACATGGTATTTTTGTGATGGAACGATTATTAGATGCTGCCGCAAAGAAATTAGGCATGGATCCAGTCGAACTCCGTCGTAAGAATTTGCTTCCCCCTGAAGCCTTCCCATTTAAGACAGGTGTTACCGGGCAGGATTTTGTGGAGAATATTTTGGACAGCGGTAATTATCCAATGGCTTTGGAAAAAACCGTTCAGGCTTTGGAATACGATAAATTTAAAAAAGAAATCCAACCCAAATTACGGGCTGAAGGAAAACATAAGGGTATTGGTATCATTATGTTTACTGAAGGCACAGCAGTTGGCCCTTATGAGGGTGCCAAAGTAATGGTCGGTGTAACTGGCAAAGTGAATGTTGTCTGTGCTTATAGCAATCAAGGTCAGGGTCATTACACTACTCTCGCACAGATTTGCGCCAGCCAATTAGGCGTCAAGGTTACTGATATCAATGTTGTCATTGGTGATACTGGTCAATTCCAGTGGGGTGTGGGTGCTTTTGCCAGCCGTGGCATTACGTTGGTCGGAACTGCTGTTCACCAGGCATCATTAAAGGTCCGCGAAAAGGCATTGGAATTGGGCAGCAAACTATTAAATACTCCCAAAGAAGAGTTGGAGCTGGAAGATGGCTGTATTCGCATTGCGGATCTTCCGGAGAAATCCATTTCCTTGGGAGAGCTGGCAATGAAAGCCAACCCAACACGTGGAACGGTTGAAGAAGGTATGGAACCCGGGCTTGAAGCAGCAGCGTATTATGGTCCCCCGCATGGTGCAACAGGATTTGGTTGTTTGGGTATGATTATCGATGTCGATGCAGAAACCTGCAAACCAAAGATTGAGCGGTTGGTGTTGACGGATGATTGTGGAACGCCGATTAATCCGATGATTGTGGATGGGCAACTGCATGGTGGTCTTCAAATGGGAATTGGGGAATCGTTTTATGAAAAATTAGTGTATGATGAATATGGTCAAATGGTGACCGCATCCTACATGGATTACCTATTCCCACAGGCAAGCGATATGCCCGCAAAAATGGAAATCAAACATTCGGTAACACCTTCCCCATTAAATCCATTAGGTGTTAAAGGTATTGGTGAAGCTGGAGCAATTTGTGTCCCCGCTTGCTTTATGCAGGCACTGGAAGATGCGCTTTATGAAAATGATTTGGATATTGTTGAATCATCGTTGAATCCCAGCATGCTATTCCACTACGTTCAGAAAGCGAAAAGCGCTTAAGCGCTTTTCGCTATTTTACTGATTAAAATTTTGGTATATTTTATTGGAGGAAAGTTTTAATGAAAATTGAAGGCGAACATCTTTTTAATGGTCCCCGTCAGGATGTCTGGGATATGATCCAGGACCCGGTAGTTCTAGCTAGTGCAGTACCTGGTATGGATAAATTGGATAAGGTCTCTGAGACCGAATATCAAGGTAAAATGAACATTCGAATTGGACCAGTTTCTGGTGCATTTGATGGAAAATTGACCATGCAAAACCCGGTACCACCTGAGAGCACCACTCTGCTTGTGGAAGGAAAAGGAGCACCCGGTTTTGTAAAAGGTGCTGGAAATGCCCAATTTATCGAACAGGGCCCTGAACAGACAGTTTTGAAATATGATGCTGATTTATCCATTGGTGGCACATTGGCCAGTGTCGGTCAGAGAATGATTGACAGTGTTGCTAAAAGTATGATGCGCACTGCATTTGAAACCCTGGATGCAGCATTGGCAGCACGTCTGGCAGCGAAAGCAGCCGGCAAGGCCACAGAAGAAGTTGAGTATAAGCAAGCTTCAGAGTCGGATTATGCCAAAGCCGTAGCCAAAGATGCAATGGGGGGTTTAACTTCATCAGCGGAAGGTAAACTCGTTATTTATATCATCCCCATGATCGTTGTTGTGATCGTTCTAGCAGTTCTCCTGTCCCGCTGCAGCGGATAATTTGGATTGTTGTTTTTATAACCTGTGTGGAGAACGCAAGATTTTTGGAAGCGGAAGGAGGTGGCGTAATTACACAAAAGCAAGCTTCTTTTTCTCCAGGGTAAAGGAACTAAGAATCGTTGGTGATCCTGGATTTGTTCGGAGGAGAAATCCAATCCACATCTGCGATTGCCTTCACCCAAAATTTTCAAAAAGTGTTTAACCTATTTAAATCATCCTATATTTCCTTTTAGAGGGAGGAAGACTCGTATGGCAACTAGTACTAAAGTAATTGGTTATCTTCCAGATGAACGGCCCCCATTTGGGCAAATGGTCTTGTTGGGATTTCAGCACGTTATTACCATGTTCCCAGCAACCGTGTTGTGCGCTTTATTGATGGGTTTCCCGGTTAGCACCGTTTTGACGATCACTGGTTTCGGAACCATTATCGCCTTATTAGGTTCTAAATTTTCCATGGGTAAATTCATTCCTTTGTATTACGGCTCCAGCTTCAGCTATATTGCCGCTGTAACCGCAATTACAAAACCAACATTTGGTGTCCCTGCTGACCCGGCGCTGCTCTCCATTGTACAGGTCGGTTTTGTTGCTACAGGTATCATCAATATCATCGTTGGTTTGATCATTCGTGCTTCCGGTGGTAAAGAAGCTGTTGATAAAGTTCTACCCCCAATCGTTACCGGTTCTGTTGCTTGTACGATCGGTATTGGACTTGGACAATCTGCTTTATCGATGGCCAGTGGTACAGCTGGTGGAATCATGACTGGTGATTTGAAATGGTGGTTAGCCGCAGTGGTTACCATTTTAGTTACTTTCCTTTGCTCTGTTTATTTACAGGGTAAGGGTTTCATTTCAATGATCCCGATTTTGATCGGCGCGGTCGTTGGCTATATTGTTGCAATCCCCTTAGGCCTGGTCAATTTCTCTCTGTTAGGTCAATCTGCAATTTTCCGCGCACCTCAAATCACCTTCCCGAATTTTGGTAGTGATATGGTTTGGACGGTGGTATTTGGTGTGGGTATTATGGCGATTGCGACAATTCCAGAATCTACTGCTCACCTTTACCAGATCAGTCTGTATGTTGATCACTTAGCAGACGAAAAGGGTGTGGAACGCTATGGTTTGAGCAAATACATCGGCCTCAACATGATGCTCGATGGTCTCAATGACCTGGTCAATGGTATCTTCGGTTCAACCGCTGGTACCAACTATGGTGAGAACAACTCTTTGATGGTCATCACCCGCAACTACTCCGGTCCGGTCTTGATCACCGCTGGTGCAATTTCTATGCTATTAGGCTTCATTGGCCCATTAGCAGATCTTGTTTCTACCATCCCAACCGCAGTGAGTGGTGGTCTTTCCATCTACTTGTTCGGTGTCATTGGTATGCAAGGTATTGCATTAATGATGTCTGAAAGAGTCAACCTGTTTGATCCATCTCAATTAGCAATTGGCGCTATCATCCTGATCGTTGGTATCGGCGGTAACATCGGTTTCCCCGGTGGTTTCTTACCGATCCCCGCATTACAGGGTTTATTCCCGAATGGTTGGCCGGCGATTGCTACTGGTGCAGTAGTTGGTATTCTCCTGAACCTCATTTTGTTGTTCTGGAAACCACCACTAGTTCGCGAAAACATTCAGAAGAGTTAATCTTTAAGAAGAATTTTCAACTGGCAGGTATATAATCTTTGAAGAAAAAGTTTATATACCTGTCATCAACAAAATACTCCCGACGCCTATACTCTGACGTCGGGAGTATTCCGAAAATTGATTTTTTTTCAAAATTCTTGGTTTATACCGAAAAAAAGTTCGGTATAAACCCGGGTTTTTGAAATAAAAAAAATCTAAAACAGGAGTGAGATTTGATTCTTGTCACTGGCGCATCCGGAAAAACCGGAAAATCAATTGTTAAGAAACTTGCTGAAAATGGCATTCCAGTACGAGCAATGGTACGGACTTCAACTCAGATGGAAGAGATGAGAAAGCTTGGTGCAAAAGAAGCAGGAATTGCAGATATGAAAGATGGAATTTCAGTCAATTCCATTTTTAAAGGGGTTGAAAAGGTTTACCACATTTGCCCCAATATGAGTCCTGATGAAGAGTCAATTGGCGATTTGATGATCCGTGCTGCCCAAGAAAATGGTCTTTCGCAATTTGTTTATCACTCTGTCTTGCATCCGCAGGTCGAATCCATGCCGCATCATTGGAAAAAAATGCATGTGGAAGAAAAGTTAATGAAATCGAAATTGGTATTTACCATTTTACAACCAGCTGCCTATATGCAGAACATCCTGGGTTATTGGGACAAAATGATGCAAGGTGGGGTGTATGAAATTCCATATTCCACCCGATCCCAATCCAGTATGATTGATTTGAAGGATCTGGCTGAGGTCGTATTCAAGGTGATGACAGAGCCTGACCATTACTATGCAACCTATGAGCTGTGTGGATGTGAACAATTATCTGCTGACCAGATTGCAGAAATTGTCAGTCAAAAAAGCGGAAAGAAAGTTGTTGCAAGAGATCTGGATCGAAACACCTGGGAAATTGAAATGCGCTCAAAAAATATGGCGGAATATGCCCGGGAAACGCTTTTAAAAATGTTTCAGTATTATGAACAATTTGATTTTATTGGCAATTGTAATCAATTGACCTGGTTATTGGGTCGCAGTCCAAATACTTTTGGTAATTTTATCGAAGAATTTATTCTTGAAAATAAGATCTGGGAGTAATCGCCATATGGATAAACAGCGAAGTGTTCACTTCAATTATGTTTTTGAGACAATCCCTGTAATATTTCATAGCCAAACCGATGATTTTTTCAAATATCTGGGACGTGATGGTATAAAATTTCTGGAATATT